>CAYIDS010000097.1:2056-3020 GCA_964362185.1 uncultured Saccharimonas sp. (SeqCode) | reverse complement strand
GAACCAGACGCATTATAGTCTATATTTTTACTTTTTGGCAACAAGGTTATTTTCGGCGTAATCTGGCAATTACTCTACGATGGATTCTAAGTGAGGTATGCTTTTCTTTGTACTTTTTAAGCTGGTTTTTTAGTTTGGTCTCAACGATGTCGATAGCCGCGAACATATTGACTGTGGCCTCTTTGGTCATTAGTGTGTCATGCGGAAGATACATAATAACTTCGCAAATACACTCTTTTTTGTTCTTTGCCTTTACCTCTTTTAGCATTACCTCGACATGAGCACTATCTCTCGCGTGCTTTGGCATATATTTATCAAGTTTGCCAATTTTTTTAGTGACATACTTTTTAAGCTCTGGCGTTACAGTTGTATGAACGCCCGATATTTCTAGTTTTTGTATCATATTGTCTCCTTACCGCGCATGTACGGCTTTAATACTTCTGGCACGTTTACATTACCCTCTTTAGTTTGATAATTTTCTACAATAACCGCCATGGTACGCCCCAGCGCAAAAGCGGTTGCGTCGTTAGTGTGGACTAATTCAATCGATCCGTTTGGTCGGCGAACTCGAGTTTTTAATCTCCTGGTCTGATAGTCACTCATATAGTCGGCGGTATGGGTTTCACGGTACTTATTTTGACCGGGCATCCACGCGTCAATGTCGATACCACTAACGTTTGGCTTACCAATGTCGGCCGTACACTTTTGTATGAGCTGATAGGGTAGCTTGAGCTGTTTGACTAGATATTGCTGAATGGCAACCAAAAACTTATGTTCCTCCAGACCTGTTTCGGCGGTGCTAAATACTTCCATCTCCAACTTGTCAAACTGATGCATCCGTATAATACCTTGGCTATCTTTACCATAACTACCGGCCTCGCGACGATAGCTTGGACTGTAGCCTAAATAGCGGATTGGCAGCGTATTGTCAGACAAAATCTCATCCATGTACATCGAGCCAAGT
>CAYIDS010000097.1:0-2046 GCA_964362185.1 uncultured Saccharimonas sp. (SeqCode) | reverse complement strand
CAAGTGTATGCTCAGCACTACCCTGCAACCACAAGTCATCGTCGTTCTCGCCCACTTTGTAACGATCATCTCGCGGTTCCAGCCTGTCCATCGCGTCGAACACGCTTGTTTTTATCATTGCCGGCGGCAACACAAACGTAAATGGCTTGGCGGAAAGGCTGAGCTTATTCTCGTCGATGATTTGTTGTAAAATCTTTTCATTGGTCAGGGTGTCAACGACAAAATTGATGATGGCAAACTGCATTACAGCCAAATCGCCTTTAATATACGCGAAACGACTGCCAGCTACTTTTGCGGCACGGTCTTTATCGATCCAGTCTTTAGCCTCGGCTAGTTGCCAGTGACTTTTTACCTCAAAATCAAACGTCGGCTTGGCGCCAACTTGCTTAACTACCACGTTTTCGTCTTCGCTGGCTCCTACTGGCACATCTGTGGACGGCATATTGGGCACCGTCTTTAATAATGTTAGAAATTCATTGTCAACTGGACTCAATTCTGTCTCTAGCTTCGACAATTTTTCTTTCAATATCCGTCCTTCGACCATTTGCTGGTCGCTTGGTTTTTGATTTTTTGTTTGGCCAGATAACTCGTTACGCTTGGCTCGCGTAGCTTCAATATCTTGTTGAAGTTTTTTGCGTCGATTATCCATTTCTAGCAGTTTGGCAATATCAACCTTGTAGCCCTTTTGTTTTGATTTCTTTGTGACTAGATCTTTGTTATCGCGAATAAACTGAATATCTAACATATGCCTATTATACCTTCTTGCTAATCTTTTGCTTGTTTTGTAGGTCCTTGATAGTAAGTTCTGTCCGCTGTTTAGCGTAAGTACAGAAATCACAAGGACCGCCCATGGCGGCTTCACCTACCGGCGGCATATCGCCTTCTAGACACTTTTTCATTTCTAATAATGTTTTTGCTACCCATTTATCTGTACCCACGTGAGGAAACACGTTAGTTCGGAACTTTACTACGTCGTTGAATCCGTCTGCATTTACGTCGCCGTTGGCGTATACAAAATACCCTGTATCACTAACTTTGAAATCATTCGCGCGTAGTAACCATTGATAAATTTCCATTTGCCGTCTATAGCTGTCTTGCCAGCCACCTACAGGACCTAAACCCGTAATTTCATCACTTTTTGCCGTAGCTTTGTAATCTACAACTATGAGTTCGCCTGCTGGATTTACCCAAACATCATCGACCGCTCCAAAAACATGTAGATTTGTGGGTTGATGTACCGTAGCAACACCCGTAAAGTTGGCACGCCATTTGTCCAGATCTTTATGAGGATATGGAATAGCATCTACTTTGAATTTCACTTGCAGAGGATGCGGAGTTCCGGCTGAACGATGCACATCAAATTCTTTTTTAAACAGCTCATCGATTGCCGAGTTTATCCTAAAAGGCGGTCCGTTTGGTCTTTTGATTTTGAGCCGTGCATCAAGCCAAAAGCACCTGGGACATTGCCTAAATAGCTCAATCTTGGACCTGGATAGTTTGAAGACCTCTTTTTGTCCTGGTTGATACGGTTTGTTCCTGTCACGTAAATAGCTCATGTGTTGTTATTTTCGGAGGCCGACGATCAGAATAACCGCAAAGGCGACTTTAGCCAGTAGCGCGATAACTGCGTAGTCCCGCTCAACAACCAGGTAGTCTTTCCATTGCTTAAACTTCGAATGCTGTCGCCATTGATTCATCGCTAGTAGCGTAAAACTACCCAGCGAGCTAGCATACAACGCGTAGACATACCAAGGAGCGCGAGCGGCAGCATAAAACGGAGTGGCAATGGCATAGGCGAAGACTAATAGCCAGGGCAATGCGCCTACCAAGAGGCTAGTGATAAATATTGGCATAGTGAGTTTTTTAGCTTCATTACTTGCTCGTTCAGCCAGCCAGCCCCCAGCGCTCGTCAAGACCATCAATCCAGCAATCAGCTTCAATGTCATAATATCTTGGACTCCTGAAAGGATGGCAATTACTTCTACCATCAGGGCTGTCGAAACCGCCAAATCTATCCAACGCCAGACCAATAGTCGCTTTTTCACG
>CAYIDS010000096.1:0-3032 GCA_964362185.1 uncultured Saccharimonas sp. (SeqCode) | reverse complement strand
AAATTATGGCTAAAGTTGCGATTATTGAAGATGACATGGCTATCAGCCAGATGTACCGCATCAAGTTTGAGATGGAGGGCTACACTGTAGAGACGGCCGAAAACGGCAAGATTGGTCTGGGACTGGTAGAAAAGATGAAGCCCGACATTATACTACTGGACATCATGATGCCAGAGATGACAGGAGACCAGATGCTGGTAGAGCTACGCAAAACCCCTTGGGGCAAAGATATAAAAGTCATCATCCTAACCAACAAGGGTGAGCAAGAAGCACCGGAAATCTTAAAATCACTAGGTGTTCGTCGCTACATCGTTAAAGCCGAGATGACCCCTCGCCAGGTGGCAGAGATGGTCAAATCCGAACTGAGCACTTAAAGCTCGATGCGAGGCAAAAAGTGCTAGAATAGTGTTATGGCGGAGGACGAATTTACAAAACTGTTCAAATATATGCAAGAATTCCGAAAGGAAGTAAATGAAAAGTTTGAAAAAACAGCCACAAAAGAGAGCGTAGAAGTACTGACGAACATTGTTGATGCATACGCAAAGAAAGCAGACGACTATTTTCAAGAAATGGTTATGCTAAGCCATAAAGTCGACCGTATGGAACGCTGGATACAAGAAATCGCTGAAAAGACTGGTGTCAAACTAACTTATTCATAATAATCCAAGCTTATGTCACATAAAATTGCCATTATCGAAGACGAACCATCGATTTGTGAGCTATATCGCATCAAGCTCACCCGCGAGGGTTACCAGGTGGGTACTGCTATCAATGGCAAACTAGGTTTGGAGTTGATTGAAAAAATGCGACCAGCCGTTGTGCTACTGGACCTACTCATGCCTGAAATGTCGGGCGAGAACATGCTAAAGCAACTGCGGGGCAAGCCCTACGGCAAAACTATGAAGGTCATTATCCTAACAAACGTTAGCCGTCAAGAAGCACCGGCCACACTGGACAACTTAGACATCAGCCGCTACATCATAAAGGCCGAATACACCCCTGACCAAGTTTCGGCGTTGGTAAAAGAAGTCCTAGCAACCTAGCATTCTAGAAAGTTGTGATAGGTCCGTCCTATCACAAAAGCGTAGAGTTAATCGTCCAAATCGTCAGCCAGCTGCCACTTAATTGCCGAAATCTCAGCCCTGTTATCGATATAGTCTTCAACAAATTGTGTATATTGCTTAGCGTCTCCGTCGAACAGGTCTAAAATAGCACGTGTCTTAACCCAGCCCGCCTTTTTCTTGCCCAGATAGTTTTTATAGCTCGAGTATGGCCAGTTCGCATGATCTTCAGGGTTCAGATGGATGTAGCGCGAAATATGATGCAAATAGCTGTCGGCATTAATATGTGAGGCCTTATATCGTCCCTGAAACAGCGTACCCACCCTATTGTACCGATTATTGAAGTACATCGCATAGCTTGTCATTAGTCGGCGCATCATTTTCGTAATCGCGTCTGGAGTGTGTTGATAGAAAAGCAAGTGAAAATGATTTGGCATTAAACAATACGCCAGCAAGTCAAGCTCATGAGCCAGATTATTGAACTGGTGTCGATTGATATCGTTTGCGCGTTCTCCGGTCAGATATTTCTTTAATATGCCCAGGAAAACGGTATAGTCCTGATCGTCCAAAAAAATAACACGCTTTTCGACCCCACGGTTATAAACATGGTAAAACTCCTCGGCGGCAAACTCTTTAATCGTATTTCTACTTGGCATGTGATAGGACGGACCTCTCACAACTAGCATAACTCCCATCTGAAGAAAGTCAATCCAAAAGCATGTGATAGGTCCGTCCTATCACATGTTGGGTGTGGGGTAAAATGTAGGGTATGAAGGTTGCTATTTTGGGATTTGCACGTGATGGGCGGGCGGCGTATGACTATTTCAACGCCGGCGGGCACCAGATTACTATTTGTGACCAAAATGCGCATGTTGAAGTGCCAAACGGCTGTTCATCGCAACTTGGGTCAGACTATCTAAAGAATTTGGATCAGTTTGACGTGATTGTTCGAAGCGCTGGGCTTATGCCACATTTAATTACCGAAGCTAACCCTGACTCTGCTGACATTTTGAAAAAAGTTACCGGTAATGTAGATCTGTTCTTTGAGGCCTGCCCTACCCCAAACATCATTGGCGTGACTGGCACAAAAGGTAAAGGCACGACTTGCACGCTCATAGCCAAAATGCTGGAAGCCGCCGGCAAACGAGTGCATTTGGGCGGAAATATAGGAATTGGGGCGCTGGATTTACTCAAAAACAATATTCTGCCAGATGATTGGGTGGTGCTAGAGCAAAGTAGCTTCCAGCTAATAGACCAGAAGCATTCACCCCACATTGCAGTCTGCCTGATGGTTGTACCTGAGCATTTAGACATGCACAAAGATCTAAAAGAATACACTGGTGCAAAAAGCAACTTGTTCACCCACCAAACCGAAAAAGACTTTGCTATTTACTACGCCGATAACGAAAACTCGGTCAAGATTGCCTCCGCGGGCAAAAGCAAAAAGATCCCTTTCATGAAGCAACCTGGAGCATTTGTCATCAACGATGATATTGCCATTGACGAAACGGTTATTGTGCCGACAAAAGACCTCAAACTTCTTGGTAAACACAACTGGCAAAACGCTTGCGCCGCGGTAACCGCCGTGTGCCAGGTCACCCGTGATATTCGAGCTATGCAATCAGTGCTGACAACATTTGCAGGGCTGGAACACCGCCTGGAATTTGTGCGGGAAGTGGGCGGAGTTAAATTCTATGACGATTCGTTTGGTACCACGCCAGAGACCGCCATTGTGGCCTTGCAAGCTTTTGACCAGCCAAAAGTACTTATACTGGGTGGATCCAGCAAAAATTCTGACTACTCTGAACTGGCTAAAGCAGTCAAGGTAGGCAATGTTCGAGCCGTGGTTACGATTGGTGAGACTGGAGCACAAATTGCAAAAGATTTGCAATTTGCTAGGTATGAACATGTCAAAAATGGCGGGTCAACTATGTCAGAGATTGTTGCTTCGGCTCGAGCCGAGGCCCATCC
>CAYIDS010000095.1:0-3049 GCA_964362185.1 uncultured Saccharimonas sp. (SeqCode) | reverse complement strand
GCCAGTCATCGCAAAGCCCATTCGTTATTAGAAAAGACCTCCCCGTCCCAAGCATTTACTATTGGTGTGGCCCAAGCAGTGGCAGTTGTGCCAGGCATTTCACGGTCTGGCGCTACCATTACGGCGGGGTTGTTTTTGGGTATGGATAGGGTTGCCGCTACTCGTTTCTCGTTCTTGCTAGCTATGCCAATAACGGCGGGTGCCATCGTAAAGGTTTTAACTGGCAACAATGCCACTTTGCAAATTAACAGTCAGCTAGGACTATTCGCGATTGGCATCATAACGGCTTTTGCTAGCGGTCTGTTCGCTATCAAGTTTTTGCTGAATTATCTTGCAAAGCACTCCTTGGCAGTATTTGCCTATTACAGAATAGCGGTTGGGTCTTTAGCTCTACTACTGGTTACTATCGGTTAGTGCTTTTTTGCACAAAATACTACATATAGCGTATTTGCTACGTGATACACTACTAAAGGTTAACAATAAAAAAGCTGGAAGCAGGTGTAATTCCTGCACTGTGCCGCAACGGTTCCAAAGAATTGGACCGGCGGGCCTGCCCTCATGCGGAGCATGAGGCACCGCCGCCTCTTGGCACGATATCCAATTTTCTCTTGCGAGGTTCGCTTCACCGTATCACTTATACGGTTTGCTCCACTTCTCAGAGATAAATTGAATCTCGTACTCAAGTCCAAGCCTTTGGTGATAGTCCGATACAGCTGTTAAGCCTCCCGAGCAGGAGCGGTTGAACTTGTTTTCAAGACCCTTGCTCGGCGAGCGAGGGTTTTTATATGGAGCGCATCACTCAATCGGAGCACATCTTATCCGTTCAACAGCAACAAAATCTGTACGGTGTAAGACTGTTACTGGATAGAGAAAATAGCCCAGAAGCTGTTAGAGCCTATATTGATCTGCAAGAAAAAACACATTTGGCGGAAGGTCTAGAGTTGCAGCAACGCACTGTTAGAACTATGGAGTACGACGGCAGGCATGTTTTGGGCTTTGGCGGAAAGCCAATGGTGGAAGTCAATCGTCAAGGTTACCGCGAAGCAAAAAAACAGTACTTGTTAGGTGACACAGCTGCCTACGCGTTAATGAAGAGGCGAGAACATGACGTCACAATCAGTGAATGCACAGATTCCTTAATGGCTGATGGTCAGATTGGTAATGTGATTATGGTGGCTTCGCCGTTTTTGGAAGAATTGCCTAGCGAAGAAGCTAGACGGCTTGGAGATTGGCCAGAGTACCGACGGTCTTATGTTTGGCTTTACCGAAAAAAGAGTCTTACGGAGCTGGAGTGTACAGACATTAGTATTGACCAAAGTGACGCCAGGTCATATAAAAAACTTTTGGCTGAGTTTGGTGTTGTCATTCCCGCGGACGTGCAGAGCCACGATATCCCAGGCTATTTGGTACAGCTACAAGCCAGCACTGAGGAGGAAAAGTTTGCTCTGGTACGACGTATAGTTAATCGTTATAGCGAGATCAATCAAGACAGTAATGCCAGACAATCAGCCAATGCATTTGAGGCGGTGGAGTTTCTAGATCAAAATGCAAGGCACTATCTGCGACTTATCGTAGACGTACATGAGGCAATCGCACGTAGTTTGGAGACAGGCAGTTTGGATGATTTGGTTAGAATGAGTGCCGCTAGAGCTCTTAGTACCCTGAATTGTTTAGACGCCGATGAAGTGCTATCGTTACAGATGTTACTGCGTAGTGATAGCATTGGTCCCAGCCATAAAGCTGCTTTCTCAACTCTTATTGCGGCCCAGAGGTACGGAGTATGGGAAGGTATGAGTAGGCTGGTGGGTGGAGAAAATAGAGTTCAGCTACCACAAGGATACGCAGTCGACTCCGTCATGTAGCAGGCTTTGTTACTTGATCAGATCTATAAAGATACCAATGGGGCGGCGGAGTTACATAAAACCATGCCTGGTTGCGGCGGCGGGACAAGCTTCTTGCAACAGGGTGAGGACGTGATTAAATCATCAATATTTGCTGGCGAACGCTACAACTTTAACAAAGAGATGTACTGTGTTGTTTGTCAGACTCCACCAAAGGAAGGTGCCAAAAAGAAGTGGTGTGGACCGTGTGGTATCTGCAAAACTTGTGACGTACACTTGAAGAGTAAAATGAGCAAATCGGCATGAACCAAGACAACGCTATTTACCAAGAACTGATAAAAGAAAAGTCACCAGAATTTTTCTGCGACAATTGCGGTCATTACCCAATTGAACCAGTCCATGGTCACTTTGTTTGCCCGGCGTGTAAAATGCCGACCAAATGTTGCGAAGGTGTTGCCCTTGACGAATAAAAAAATTGGCATTTTTAGCGGCAGTTTTGATCCCATACACTCGGGACATATTAGTTTTGCCCTCGAAGCCCTGCGTAGACTAGGGTTAGACAGGGTATTCTTTTTGCCAGAGCCTAGACCACGTCGCAAACAAGCCGTCAAAGCACTCGAACATCGTGTGCGCATGGTCCAGCTTGCTCTGGATAATCAACCGCGTCTTGGGGTAATTGTACTTGAACAAGCCAGATTTACACCACACCAGACACTGCCCGTTCTGCAGGCTCGTTTCAAAGGCTCAAAACTATACATGTTGATTGGTGAGGATATGCTGGATCACTTGGCAGACTGGCCGCATATTGATGAACTCGTCGCCGACGTACATTTTGTGATTGGTACGAGAAAGCGCACTCAGGCTGAACTAAAACAGCACGTTAACTCACTATGTAAAACAAGGGGGCTCAACTTTGACTATACAGTTTTTCGGGCTAAGGACGCAGTCGTATCGTCGAGTGTAGTAAGAACCAAATTGCACCATGGACAATTGCCTAACGGCATTGACGGGAAAGTCCTGCGCTATATTCACAAAAATAATCTTTACGGCTATAAGAAATGATTAAGTCGAGGTCGCTTCGAAATGCGATTGCAGGTAATTCAAGTGTTTTTTTCTGAAATGCTCAAACTCTTGCTTATTCAATCCATTTTTGCGAATAAATGAACTAATCTTCTCGCTACCAATATACTGCGGGATCATGACATATG
>CAYIDS010000094.1:0-3061 GCA_964362185.1 uncultured Saccharimonas sp. (SeqCode) | reverse complement strand
ATTTCGAGAAAGAAGAAAAACAGTTTGACGAACGAGTCATTCACATTGATCGAGTCGCGCGGGTAGTAAAAGGCGGTCGCCGTTTCCGCTTCCGCGCCCTTGTCGTGGTAGGCGATCGTAAGGGCAAGGTTGGTGTTGGCGTCGCCAAAGGTGCTGACGTTACAGCGGCTGTTAGCAAAGCAGTTGAAGTCGCGAAAAAACATTTCATTACTGTCAATCTGTACAAAGGGACTATTCCACATGATGCCGAAGTGAAAGTTAGTGGTGCCAGAATTCTCATCAAACCTGCCAGTCAAGGGACCGGTTTAATAGCTGGCGGTACAGTGCGAACCGTTTTAGAAGTGGCTGGGATTAGTAATATACTCTCAAAATCACTTGGTTCAAGCAATAAAATAAATGTGGCTTACGCTACACTCGCCGCCCTGGAAAGCATTCAGCCAAAGCAGACGTGGCTAACCAAGCAAGTTGCCGATAAAAAGCAACCAGCTAAGGCAAAGGTATAGGATTATGAAATACCACGATCTAGTAGTAACCGCCACAAAACGCTCAAAGCGGGTTGGTCGCGGTATAGCCGCCGGTCAGGGCAAGACGGCAGGGCGAGGCACCAAAGGACAAAAATCACGCACTGGTAGTAGTCGACGACCTGGTTTTGAAGGTGGTCAGACACCATTAATGCAAAGACTCCCCAAACTGCCAGGTTTTCGCTCAATACGCCCAAAGGCTGAGTTAGTCTACACTGGCCAGTTAAACGATCTCGCTGATGTTATAGATAATAAGGTTGTTTTTGAGGCTGGTATCACCACAAGTCAACATAATAAAGTGAAGCTTATTGTCAAAGGTGACGTAACCAAAAAGGTACAGATCAAACTACAGAGTGCTAGTCAATCGGCCATCAAGGCGATCGAAAAAGCCGGTGGCAGTTTTGAGGCAGTACCGCGCGTCGCACGACAAAAACAGGAAAAGCCAGAGAAATAGGCTCTCTAGTGCAGGGTTATAGGTTCGAGCATCAATCTATAACTAAAAAACCTGTAAATCATCACCTTTTGTGATAGTAACTGCAGCAATGGTGTGGCATAATAATTTAGATGTTGAAGGGAAAATACACGGGAAAAATAAAATGAGTTGGAAAGTTATTTGGAAAGCGCTTAAAAATAGCGACATGCGCAGACGTGTGTTAGGCGTGCTTGGCATGTTGCTTGTCTTTCGAGTGTTGGCTCATATTCCTATACCATTAGGAGACGCCGAGACACTAAAACAAATTCTAGAGAACTTGTTCAACTCATCTAATACGCCACAACTGCTGAGTTTTATTGATGTTTTGTCGGGCGGAGCATTGGCAAACTTTTCAATTATGCTGGTCGGTCTTGGACCGTACATTAACGCTTCTATTATCATGCAGTTATTGACAAAAGCTATCCCAAAGCTTGAGGCTCTCAACAAAGAAGGTGAGTTTGGTCGTAAAAAGATAAATCAATACACCCGTATGTTGACATTTCCGCTTGCCATTATTCAGTCGATAGGTGCTATTTATCTGGTACGTCAATCTGCCGCCCGTATTAGTGGTATTGGCGACATTACGGCTAATGCATCGCTGTCACAATGGGTTTTGATGGTAGCGGCACTGACCGGTGGCGCAATGCTACTGATGTGGCTGGGTGAGATTATTACTGAACAAGGGATTGGGAACGGCATATCGCTTGTTATTACGGTTGGCATTGTTAGCCAACTGCCGTCTACAATATCTAGTCTAAGTGCGTCGATTATTAATAAAACAAGCAAAATGAATATCTTTGGCAAAACATTGCCAATTGACAAAAAGGCCTTATTATATGGTCTGATACTAGTGGCATTGACTGTACTGGTGACAGTCCTGATTGTTAAGCTCAACGAGGCATCAAGAAGGATCACAGTGCATTATGCCAAACGCGTTCAAGGAAATCGTGCCTACGGTGGCGTTACTACTATTCTGCCAGTTAAGTTAATTACGGCAGGTGTAGTTCCCATTATCTTCGCCGTGGCATTTCTTAGTGTCCCGAGTTTCGCCGGTCAGTTGATGGCAGGTTCTGGCGGTAGCCAACGACTGCAACAGATTGGCGCCAATTTGGTGCAATGGTTTCAAAATCCAAGTCCCCAGACATTCCAACAACCAGGTTTCATACCGTACATTTACCCGTTAGTATATTTTTTGTTGGTATTTATTTTCACCTTTTTTTACACCAGTATTACGTTTAACTCTAAAGAAATTGCTGAGAATTTACAAAAGCAGGGTGGATTCATTGAGGGTACGCGGTCCGGTAGCCAAACTGAGAAGTATCTGGGCAAGGTCGTTAATCGGTTGACTTTGTTTGGAGCAATCAGTCTTGGTCTGTTAGCGTTACTACCAATCATTGGGCAGGCTTTTCTAAAGACAAACATTGCTCTGGGTGGCACCAGTATTCTTATTTTGGTGTCAGTTGCCCTAGAGACCCTACGATCAATTGAGTCACGAGCTCTGATGGTCACCTATGATCAGTACGCCGAGTCTGACTTCTTCTATGACAACTCAGAACCGGCACAGGCGGCTACGGCTGGACGGATTGCGCGCTTGATTCCACGGCGTAAAAAAACCAAGAAGTAAAACTCTTTACAAACACCGTACAAGAATGCTATAATCATTTGACGTTATATTTATGGTCAAAACTAAGGAAGTGATCGAGCTCAGTGGAACAATAGTCGAGGCATTGCCTGGAACTCAATTCCGAGTAGAACTCGAAAATGGTCATAAAATTATAGCTCATGTCGCTGGGAAGATGCGCAAGCATTACATCCGTCTTGTTCCCGGAGATGGCGTGACGGTCGAGTTGACCCCTTACGATCTTACGAAGGGCAGAATCACCTATCGCAAATCATAATTTATCAAAATAAGCAGTGTGTCATTGACCATTAGCATATTAAGGAGCAATGATCCGCATGAAAGTGCGTGCAAGTGTCAAAAAGATTAGTCCCGATGACAAAATTGTTCGTCGAAAAGGGCGTATCTATGTTATCAACAAGTTTAAGCCCAAGCATAAGCAGAGGCAGG
>CAYIDS010000093.1:0-3095 GCA_964362185.1 uncultured Saccharimonas sp. (SeqCode) | reverse complement strand
GTGGTGAAAAGCCTTCTTTGCTGGCGAGTGAGTCAATCATAGTTTCTAACATAGCGTTGGAGGTGATAGCGGTGGCAGCGCCACAATTTGTGCAATAAAAATGGTGGTGGTGCTCAACAAAAATATCACTGAGTTCAATCTTGTATTTCCAACCTATATTTAGGCGATGGACTATGCCGAGACGCTCAAATAGTTCAATTGTCCGGTAAACAGTCGCCCGGTTAAGTTTGTTTTCGGCACGGCGGGCCAGAACTTGCATACTCTGCGGTTCCTGGTCCAGCAGCAGGTCAAAGACGATTTTACGCGGCTTAGTTAGGCTGGAACCATTCTTTTGGAGGATAGTTTTTAAGTTATCGTAATGCACTTTTTAAAAATACAAAAATTGCGACAAATTTGCAAATATTTCTTAGAGATAACTACAATGGGCCTATGATTATCTTTCTATTTTCTGTAGTGGCCGCCCTAGCCGCTCTGGCCGGCGGCTTCATCGCCTTTGGCAGCCGCCAAAAACTTAGTTTAGCTTTAGGTTTTACCGCTGGTCTGATTTTGGGGCTGGTGGCCTTTGATTTATTGCCCGAAATTTTTGAAATCAGTGGTTCGGAGGGGCTCGATCCCACTTGGCCAATGATAACACTCGTCAGTGGCTTCTTGCTGTTTCACGTGGTTGAAAAATCGATTTTGATTCACCACGGCAGTGAAGCCAAATACGGCCCTCATAAACACCCCGATGTCGGGATGGCCAGCGCACTGGCATTGAGCGGCCATAGTTTCTTAGACGGGATCAGCATTGGCATAGCTTTTCAGGTAAGTAGCGCGGTGGGGCTGGTCGTGGCCATAGCGGTTATCGGCCACCGTTTTGCTGATGGTTTTAATACCACCAATGTAATGCTCTACCACCAAAATAAGCCGAGTAGGGCTAAGACTATGTTGCTGATTGCCGCCGCTATGCCAATTGTTGGCGGCTTGACTTCGCTTCTATTTAGCTTATCAGAAGCTGTTCTGGCTATTTATTTAGGCTTTTTTGCCGGCTTTTTGCTTTACATTGGTGCCAGCGACATCTTGCCCCAGGCCCACAGCCAAAAATCTTCCCATTGGACTATCTTACTGACAGTTGCCGGCGCCGCTTTCATGTTCCTCGTCACCCGCCTGGCTTGACTATAGCCAATCATCCTATATAATATAAAACCCCAAAGGAGTTTTATGGCTATCGAAAGAATGATAGAAGGGCATGCGCTTACGCCAGATTTAGAATCGGTGGAGCCGCTTTGTCTAGTAGAGGTAGGTGATCTTGTTGATGGGCAGCCTTATTCAGACGTAAGGAACATAATGGAGGAACTCAATACTACAAACCTTTTGGATAACGGCCATTCCTGTGCTAGACGTTGCCCGGCCTGCATGAAAACGGTCTTTAGATTTGGCTGCAATGGAAATGGCAAAGTCGAGGTCAGCGATAATAAATACCGTGCTTACTGTATCCGTGCAATTCAAAAATCTACGCAGTCAAACAACGGCTCAGTCAATAGCTAGTACAATATAGGTATGCTAGTGGCAGCAATTATTTTAGGTGTTTTGTGTGTGGCCTTGCTAGCGTTTGTGGTTTGGCAGAGTCGAAAGCCTAAAACTACCGATGCACATTTGCTATTGAAAGCTGACATGACGCAGTTGACAGAAAGCATCGGCCAGCTTAAAGACGGCCTGCAAAAGCAGCTGACCGAGCAATTAGGAACCAGTAATAAACAAATGCAAGCCCAGTTTACGGCTAGCGCCAAAATCATCAAAGATGTCACTGAAAAACTGACCGAGCTGGATCGCACCAACAAAAGCGTTGGCGACGTGGCGAGTGAGCTCAAGACATTGCAAAACGTGCTGCAAAACCCTAAACAAAGAGGTGTTTTGGGAGAATATTATCTTGAGCAAATTCTAAAGAACGTTTTACCGCCGGAATCCTTCGAGCTTCAATATAAATTGGGCGATGGGTTGGTAGTTGATGCCGTTGTTAAGCTGGATGACAAGCTGCTTCCCATAGACAGTAAGTTCAGCCTCGAAAACTACAACCGCCTGGTTGAAGCCAAACCGGAAGAACGGCCGGCGCTGGAGCGGGCCTTCAAGGAAGATCTTAAAAAACGCATCGACGAGGCCTCCAAATATATTAAGCCTGGCAAGGGCACGCTGGATCAGGTGCTGATGTTTATTCCCAGCGAAGGCATCTACTACGACTTACCCGCCAATAAAGTTGGTTTGGCGGGGGTTAGCGGACGCAACTTAATGCAGTACGCCGCGGCTGATAAAAAAGTGACAATCGTTGGCCCAAGTACGCTGGCGGCCATGCTGCAAATTATCGTCCAGGGGCTGCGTTCTATAGATATTCATAAAGATACCGAAAAAATCCGCAAGAACATCGAACAACTAAGCCGCCACCTTGTTGCCCATAACGGCTATATGCAGAAGCTCGGCAATTCTCTTGGTACGACGGTCGGGCATTTTAACGTGACTTACAAAGAACTAGGGAAGATAGATAAAGATGTGGTTAAAATTGCCGAAACCAGCCCCAGCGTGGAGCCAATGCTCCTCGACCGCCCCACCCTCGAAGAAGAATAAGCCCAATTATCAAGCACCAATTACCAATCAATTCACAAATTACCAATGACAAAATGGCTAAATTATTGGTTATTGCGGCTTGTGATTCGGTCATTACCTTTGGAGGAGGTCAATCGTGAGGGCGGCGGTCCAGGAAAAATTTGGCGCGCCAGCCGGTTCGCCATTTATTGGGTTGAAATATTCGTTAACTCCGCTTTTATCAACCAGCTCTAAGGTCTTTCTTAGTAAATTCTCAGCTTCCTTGTCATAACCATATCTTTTCAGACCGTCAACAATCAACCAATTTGTATTTATCCATGTTGGTCCTTGCCAATATTTAAGTGGATCAAAATATGAGGAATCAAACGGTACGCTAGGTACTGGCCAGTTGGTCTTAAACCATTTACGGCTACCTAATAATTCGACTAAGCGTGCAGCTTTTTCTTTAGTAATACAACCGGCATAAAGCGGCAGCAGAGTCATAATCGTCGGTTCTTCTATTAGTTTATGACTGATAA
>CAYIDS010000092.1:0-3097 GCA_964362185.1 uncultured Saccharimonas sp. (SeqCode) | reverse complement strand
TTAAGCCCAAGCATAAGCAGAGGCAGGGCTAATATGGTAGATAGAATATTGAAGATTGAAGATAGCAAAATCCAACTTCTGAAACTGGAGGTTTCTTAGATGGCGCGTATATCCGGCGTAACAATTCCCGACAACAAGCAAATCCAGATTGCTTTAACATACGTTTTTGGGATTGGACCAAAGTCGAGTACTGACATCATAGCTACCGCTAAGGTTGAACCAACTATTCGTGTCAAAGATTTAACTGACGCGGAAATCTCGCGCATTCAGGACACAATAAACGAAAAGCATGTTGTCGAAGGTGAGTTGCAGAGAACGGTCGTGGGCAATATTAAGCGCTTAAAAGACATTAGCAGCTATCGGGGTCTTCGCCATCAGTCCAACTTGCCTACTCGGGGTCAACGTACTCGTACAAACGCCAGAACAAAACGTGGCAAGAAATTGACTGTCGGTGGCACGGCAAAGAAGGCCGCGTCCAAGACTTAAAAGAATAACTATATGGCAAAAGACACCCCAACAGTACCAGAACAAACACCCGTAGTAGCCAGCGAAGAAGCTGTTAAACCGATAATTGCTCCTAAAAAACGAAAAACCAAGCGTTCCGTGCCGATTGGACAAGTTCACATTTTAGCGACATTCAACAACACCATCGTTACTTTCACCGACAATCATGGTGCCGTATTGGCCGCTTCGAGTGCCGGTGCGTGTGGTTTTCGTGGTTCCAAAAAAGGTACTGCTTACGCGGCTCAAATTGCCGCCGAAAAGGCTGGCCAACTTACCAAACAAAGGTATGGTTTGTCCAAGGCCGATGTCTATGTAAAGGGTATTGGGCTAGGTCGTGACGCGGCTATCCGCGCCTTGCAAGGTCTTGATATAAATGTAGATACCATTAAAGACGTTACTGGCGTGCCGCATGGCGGTGTTCGCCCAAGAAAGGCCAGGCGGGTCTAGTATGTTACGCTTCGCTCCACATCAGGGTATAGGTTATAGGTACGAGGTTAGAGTAAGTAATAGCAAACTCGAACCTATCACCTCGAACCTATCACCTACAAGCGACCGAAGGGAGATTGCATAATGGCTCGAGACACAGGTTCAATTGTAAAAATGAGTCGCCGTGAAGGGTACGCGCTTCACCCAAAGGCTCACAAAGCACTTGTTAAACGTACTACCATCCCTGGTTATCATGGAGGGCGTAATCAACGCAACAAAGCTAGCCAGTATTCACTGCAACTCAGAGAGAAGCAAAAGGTCAAACGACTGTATGGTCTGCTCGAGAGACAATTTAGTAAACTTATGGTCGAGGCTACGCGCAAGCAAGGTCAAACCGGTGAATTACTTTTGCAGTTTTTGGAACGTCGGGCCGACAATGCTATTTATCGAGCTGGATTCGCTTCCAGTCGACGAGCCTCTCGACAGTTGGTTACTCACGGACACTTCATGCTAAATGGCCGCCGAGTCGACATTCCATCCATCCGTCTAACAGCTGGTGACATTCTAGTGCTACGAAGCCACAGTAAGGACAACGAGTATTTCAAAAACATCGATGACCTTAGTCCAGCCCCAAGCGAATCGCCAGGCTGGCTAAAGGTTAATCGTAAGAAGTTTGAAATAACTGTAACTGGTGACCCTACCCGTGAAGAGGTAGAACCAGATATAAATGAACAATTAATCGTGGAATATTACTCACGTTAAAGAGAGGCAAGGACAAAATATGTCAAAAATCATCCACACACCAGGACTTGTAAAAACCGAAGATCATGGTGCCTCAAGCGCCACTTTCGTTATAGAACCACTTCACACTGGTTACGGTATGACGCTGGGTAATAGTTTGCGTCGGGTTCTATTATCAAGCATCGCCGGTGCTGCTATTACGGCCTTTAAAGTCGAAGGTACTAGCCATGAATTCACCACCATCAAAGGCGTAAAAGAAGATGTTGTTGACCTGATGCTCAATCTTAAGGGTATTCGGTTCCGTATATTTGGCGACGTTGACAGCCACACCCTTAGAATTGTCAAAAAAGGCAAGGGCAGTGTTACGGCCAAAGACGTTGAGACAAACGCCGACATCGAAATCGTAAATCCTCGTCACGTTATAGCTACCATAGATGATGACAAAGCTTCCTTGGTTATGGATATCGTGGTCGAGGCTGGTCGCGGCTACCGTACCATAGAAGAAGGTGCCGCTAAAAAAGCAAGCGACATGATAGCTGTGGACGCTATCTTTAGTCCCGTTTCGCGCGTTCGCTACAGCGTGGAAAATACTCGTGTTGGTCAGATTACCGACCTTGATAAACTAATCATCACGATTGATACCGATGGTTCTATTAGCCCACGTGACGCCTTTGAGGAAGCGGCAGCTATATTAGTCAATCAATACACTGCTTTGGCTGGTCAAACACGAGTTGAAGCATCAGCCCCCCTTGGCAGTAAAATAGATGGTGAACCAAAGACAGATACTGATGAGCCGACAGAACTGATGACTTCTATCGAAGATTTGAATTTGTCGGCTCGCACCACCAATGCGCTGATTAATAACGAAATTCATACCCTAAAAGATTTATTTAGTCTGAGCGACAGCGAACTTCGTGAATTGAAGGGTTTTGGCAGTAAAGCGCTTGATGAAGTAAAAGAAAAAATGGCGGAGTTGGAACTCTAAATGAATCGCTTTGCTCTTCATCAGGTTAAAGGTTATAGGTTAGAGGTTAGAGATAGCGTCTTATACCTAACACCTAATACCTCGAACCTCGCACCTAGAGCGAACGGAGTTCGCCATGCATAGACATGGATACAAAGGCAGAAAGTTTCACCGCGAACGCGACCAACGCGAGGCCCTTGTTCAAGGTCTGGCTGATTCATTTATCAAGTATGAGTCGATTGAAACTACATTGTTAAAGGCCAAAGAACTTCGCCCTTACGT
Organism: uncultured Saccharimonas sp. (SeqCode); assembly: GCA_964362185.1. GTDB lineage: Bacteria > Patescibacteriota > Saccharimonadia > Saccharimonadales > OMJO01 > CAYIDS01. The sequence continues at coordinate 180 of CAYIDS010000092.1, read as the reverse complement.
TGAGAAATTGATTACCAAAGCCAAAAAGGGTGATCTGCACAACCGTCGTCAAGTCATCAGTGCCCTGCAAACTATCGAAAGCGCGCACAAGCTGGTTGATGAAATTGCTCCCAAGCTTAATGATCGTGAAAGCGGATATCTGCGTATTGAACGCACAACTATTCGTCGGGGAGACAATAC
>CAYIDS010000091.1:0-3107 GCA_964362185.1 uncultured Saccharimonas sp. (SeqCode) | reverse complement strand
TGCAACCACCAATCTTACTGCACGCAAGAGAGGAAATTGGCAAACAAACGGCTGAATATGTTGCTAGCCAGGGCTATCCAGTTCATTGGTGTCACATTGCTTCAGTAACTGAAGTTGCCGCAGCGAAACGACTCACTAAACAATATCCCGAGTTTTACACCGGTGGCGTGACATCTCATCACTTAACAATGACCGGTCGAAATGCAGACTTCCAGCAGGGCTGGAACGGTGCGCGTATGCAGCCTCCGCTTGGATCAGAGGTTGACGCCGAAGCTTTACTTACAGCCTATAACGATAGCGACATACAAATTCTTGAAACAGATCATGCGCCACATACCAATAGCGACAAATACCGAGCCGAGGCTGAAAATCCAGAAGGCAAGACTGACGTAGACTGCACGACATGTTTTGGTATAAGTGGCATCGAGTTTGTTCTCCCAGTAATGGTTAGTTTAGTGCAGCGTAATAAGGTAACACTAGAACGACTTGTCGATTCACTATACGACCGACCGGCGAGAATGCTGAGGATTAACACTCGCCAGGATACAGCAAAGACTCATTTAGAAATCGCGCCGCGCGTATTAGGTGAAAGCGATAATGTTGGTATGTCTCGCAATCACCCATATTTAGGTTGGACTGGATGGGCTCGTGTTTTAGGTGTTGAAGTAGCAAACCATGCGAAGATCTTAAAAAATGGTTCAAGCCTGTAAGGAGGAACAACATGAAGGGGATGGATCAATTTAGTCAAACGAGAGAAACACTTGAAGGCGAGCATTTAAAATCATTGGCAGAGTTTGGGCTACATAGCCTTGCCGAATACAAGCTAGGCCAACATATTATGGAGCTTGTTAGCGGAGGCGAAAGAATAGAAGACCCACGCTTACGTACTAAAGTTGCGGGTCTGCAATTCGAGAATCCACTGATGGTAGGTGCCGGCTGGGATAAAAAAGGCCGTGTTGTGGACGGACTTTATGCTCTTGGCTTTGCTGGTACAGAGGTTGGGTCAGTATTAGTACATCCCCAAGCCGGAAATCCCAAGCCTAGGTTGTGGATTGATAAAAACTCAAAGAGTGTGGGCCTAAATAGACTTGGTTTTAACAGCCCTGGTATTGAGGTTGTAGCCACAAACTTAGCCGAGCAACACCGACCAGGCATCACTGGTATTAGTCTTGGTAAGAATAAATTAACTCCGGACGAGCACGCACCGTGGGCACATGCTGCAGTTGCTGAGAGACTTCATGACTTTGCAGATTATTTTGTGATAAACGTAGCTTCTCCCAATACCCCAGGCCTACGTAACTTACTAAACCGAGATCCGCTAACAAATATTATTAAATCGGTGCAAGACGTTTTGGCCAAAAAAGGAAAAAAGCCGTTATTTGTTAAGACAACTGTTGACCTGGCACTGGAAGATTTAGACACAGTCTTGGCTGTTTGCGTTGAAGAAAACGTCGATGGTGTCATAGACACAAATATAACTATCGAAGACTCAATTAAAGCAAAGTACGGCTGGCAAGGTGAAATGGGTGGAGTAAGTGGTAACGATGATGAGTATCGTAAAAAAGCCACTGAACGAATGAGGTATATAACCCGGCAAACAGCAGGCACGAGCCTGCAACGAATTGGTGTAGGTGCCATCCATGATGCTGATTCCGCGTTGGAACGAATACGGGCAGGGGCGCAAGTGGTGCAGGTTGTCACAGGAATTAGGCAACATAAAGGACGGATAGCCCGGAGCATCAATCTTGGGTTACTTGAAAGAATGAACCAAGATGGCGTTAACCAAGTTAGCGATTACGTTGCCACTGCTGCGTAGCTCAGTAAACCGTTTTGACAGGAGTAGAAGCTTGTAGTCGTTCAGGTGTGACCTGGGGCGATGGATGAGTGCGAAAGGCGTGATATAATCATATGTATTGTTAGGAGGCCGTGTGTCAACAAATCAAATTACAGAGCAACAGCGTCAGACTTGGAATAAATTTTCTGGTGGCTGGAGGAAATGGGACCAATGGGTCATAAATTGGCTCAAGCCTATTGGCGAAAAATTGTTGGCTGAGGCAGACCTGAAGAAGACTGATCGAGTTTTAGATGTTTCCACTGGCACGGGTGAGCCTGGTCTGACAGCCGCTACCCGAGTAGCCCAGGTGGTGGCTACTGATGTCGCCGAAGATATGGTAGAAATTGCCCGCAAAAATGCCGAGACAAAAGGATTGCGTAATTTCCAGGTCAAAGTCACCGACGCCGAGGCCCTACCGTACTCAGACAACGAGTTCGATGCTGCCATCTGCCGCTTAGGTGTAATGTACTTCGCCAACCCAGCGGCTGGCGTGAAGGAAATGGCTCGGGTAATTAAGCCGGGGCGAAAACTGGCACTGGCAGCTTGGTCAGAACCTGCCAAAAACCCATGGGCAACGACTGCCGCCGTTGTCATAAATCAACTACTTAATTTACCAACGCCTGCTTCAGATGCGCCAGGTGTATTTCGATGCAGTCGCCCGGGTTTACTCACGGAGTTACTTGTGCAAGCGGGCATGCAGGAAGTCAACCAGATTGAGATTACCGGAGAAGGTGTTTTTGACTCGCCGGAGCACTACTGGAAATTCGTAACTGATGTAGTCGCACCCGTGGCAACGCCTTTGAGCAAGACCGATGAGGCCACGCGTGAGCAGGCCAAACAAGCCGTGATGGAGGCCACTAAGTCTTATCAAAAGGACGGAAAAATTATTTTTCCATGGGCATGCTGGGTTGCCAGCGGTCGTAAATAATCCAGTCCGATACACTTTAGGGGGCTTTACACAAGTGGAACGAACATGAAGCCTGAGTGTGTTTTGGTGGCATAATCGTCTGGCGAGGTTTTGGTGATTTCCAAAATATCATTTTGGATAGGAATGACTAATTTGCCGCCGACTTTTAGTTGATTTAGTAGTTCTATTGGCAGTTTTTGCGCCGCCGCGCTAACCAATATGCGGTCGTAGGGTGAGTATTTTGGCAATCCGAACTCTATACTGGACTTACCCAAACCTCCCCCATCCCCAGACCAACTAATCTCGGCTGGTAGCACTTTGCCTTCTTTCGATGTAGCTATGGCTACCTCTCCTTCAGTTAAAGCA
>CAYIDS010000090.1:0-3131 GCA_964362185.1 uncultured Saccharimonas sp. (SeqCode) | reverse complement strand
ATGGCTGGGCTGGAAGTAAAAATACTTCAGGTAGTTTCTTTACTGGAAATTTAACTAATACTCAAACTTACAGTATTAATTGTACAAATAATGACTCTAGTGGTAATGCTGCCTCTGCTACAACAGTCTCCGTAACTAATCAACAAACCTGCCAAGACACTAGTGCCACAAACTATGGTGGATCACTCCCATGCCAATATACACAATACACCCAACCCACAGTATCTATTTACGCTGACAACACAAACGTAGCTTATGACGAAAGTACTACAGTCCGTTGGTCTTCCACTAACGCAAGTTATTGTACTGCAAGTGGGGGAAAAAATAATTGGTCTGGAAGTAAAAATATTTCAGGTAGTTTCTACACTGGCACTTTAACTTACGACACGACTTACAACATCACCTGTTACAACAATAGTGGTGCATCGAGAAGTGACTTAGTCACAATTCGCGTAAATGATTACAATAACAACAATGTTCCAGATGTCACCACAATAAGCGCTACTAATATCACCACCACAAATGCAACATTAAACGGACGCGTAAATGGCAATGGCACTTCGACTAGAGCTTGGTTTGAATATGGCACCAGCCGAAACTTTGGTAATCGAACTACTTCAAGAACCAGAGGTTCTTATTCAACAAATTACGACGAATATATTTCCGGACTTAGCGCTAACACTACTTACTACTTCCGCGCAGTAGCAGAAAATACAGGGGGTGCTGTCTATGGAAATACCCTTTCATTCTACACAGGGAATGATATCTACTTCCCTCCTCAAATAATACAACCAACAGTGGCGATTTCCGCGGATCAAACCAGTCTAGTTTACAATGGAGCTACTACTGTGCGTTGGTACACAGCAAACGCAACTTACTGTTCTTCGCTCGGTGGATCTGTCGGTTGGGCTGGAACAAAGCCTATTGGCCCTGGAGCTTTCTACACTGCTTCATTAACAAGCTCTAAAACTTATTTAATAACTTGTTCAAATGAATATGGATCTGCTACTGATTCAGTAACAATAAACGTTGGTGGACAAATCATAAATCCTACAGTTAAACCTGCTCCGACTTCACTCGTGCTTATAAATTCTTCTGTGGATCGCAACCAGCCAATAATTCCTACAATAGACAATACTAGACCGCACGCAGGCGATGAAATAAACTACACTGTAGGTTATCAAAATATCGGAACTGGATCAATCACTAATTTAAATTTACGAATAGATCTTCCTTATGAAGTTGATTACATGTTTTCAACTCCAAACAACCCAATTCGCAATGGCCAAACTTTGGTTTTCAACTTAGGAACACTAAAAGCAAATGGTGAAGGTACTACTACCGTCAGAGTCCGTGTGCGAGAAAACGTTCCCGGTGGAACAATGCTAAACTTCCCTGCAACACTTTCCTATGTGGACCCAGCTGGCTCTCCGCAATCAGTAACCGCCAATGTCTCCGCACAAGTTTGGAACGAACCAATCGAACCAGTAACAATAAATCAAAACATAGACCCAAATATTGCAAATATTAATGGCAATGTTGATGATAATAACAATCTCCTCGGCGCAAACGTACTCGGCACTGGCTTTCTACCATCAAGTTTGTTTGGCTGGCTACTCTTCTTGATTCTTTTGCTTATCCTTGTGCTCTTGATAAAACATTTGTTCAGTTCTTCCGCTCCTAGACAAGTCGTCGTTCAACACTAAGAGGTCGTGCTATAATAAGTTTATGTCACGTTTAAAGAAAATTCTAAAAAGGGTGAAGGTTTTTGTTATCGACCGTAAAATAACTAGCGTTATTATTTTAATCGTAGCGCTCTTTGTTATGTATTTTGGATACGGCAAGCTCACAAATACCTCGGGAGAAACACGTTATGTAACTGCTAAAGTAGAGCTCGGCGAAGTCGTGGCGACAGTATCTGGAACTGGTCAAGTCTCAGACATTAACCAGATAGATATAAAATCCAAAACCTCTGGAGATGTGGTTTATATTGGTGCGACCAACGGACAAAAAGTTGAAGCCGGCGCGTTACTAGTACAACTCGACGCTAGGGACGCGCAAAGAATTGTTCGCGACGCGCAAATAAATATGGAAAGTGCCAAGCTAGCGCTAGAAAAATTACAAATTGCAAATTCAAATGAAAACTTGACCGCAAATTCTATTAAGGCCTATAGCGATGGATTCACTTCTGTCGCAAACACATTTCTGGATTTTAATGAAATTATAAATGGAATCGATACAATGTTCAAAGAAAATAGTTTATCAGATAATGCCGCACGAAACATCGGTAAAACTGCGCAAGATTATCGAGATAAAGCGGAAACGTCTTACGACAACGCCGAAAGCGCATTTACTACCAATAGAGGACATTACGTGATTTTGAGCAACAACTCTGCCAAGGCAGATATTGAAAGTATTATTATAGAAACATACGAAACGACAAAGCTCTTGTCTAACGCCGTAAAAGATATGGCAAATTTTGTAAACTACATGGCCAATAATGGCAATAGCTCTTCGGCTTTCACGTCTGACCAAACTCTCCTCGTTAATTATACTACTAATGTCAGTGGCGATCTGTCAGAATTGTTGGCTACCGCGACAAGTATAAAAAATAGTAAAGACTCTTCACAAAACTCTACCTTAGATATAAAAAGTGCTGAGCTCTCGGTGAAACAAAAAGAAAATGCTCTTAAAGATGCGCGTGATAATCTGGCAGATTACTATATCCGCGCGCCTTATGCCGGTATCGTAGCAAATTTAGATATTAAAAAGGGAGAAGAAATAAATTCTGGCATTGTGATAGCTACACTCTCCACCGAAAAACAATTCGCTTTAATTTCTTTCAACGAAGTCGATGTGACAAAAATAAAAGTTGGACAAAACGCGACTCTGACTTTTGATGCTATTTCAGACCTAACCATTTATGGCAATGTTTCGGAGATTGATTCTATCGGCACAGTGTCTTCCGGAGTGGTGACTTACGATGTGAAAATAGGTTTTGACACACAAGACGAGCGAGTAAAGACAGGGATGAGTGTCTCCACAGACATCGTCACCGATACGAAACAAAATGTGCTGGTAGTACCAAACAGCGCTATAAAATCCCAAGCGGGGAAAAGTTATGTCGAAGT
>CAYIDS010000089.1:0-3158 GCA_964362185.1 uncultured Saccharimonas sp. (SeqCode) | reverse complement strand
GGGTAGTTATCTGGTTAATGGTCCTGTTTCACTTGAAGCTCAGGGCATAAAAGGTTCGCCGTTATGCAAGAAACCCAAAGTTATTAATCTGTATGTAAATGGTGACGTCATCATAGAGGGAAACATAATCTATAAAGAAAGTCCCCCCTCCCGAACATGCGCCAATATGATTCCTCGTTTTCAGTTGGTGGCAAGGGGCAACATCAAGATTTCTAAGAATGTCACGCGCCTAGACGGCGTTTATATAGCTCAACCTACGGCTGCGCTCGACAGCGGCACTATTTACACTTGCCGTTCGGCTACCGGTAACTTTATAACCGAAGCAAATATATACGCTGACTGCAATAACCAGCTAACCGTTAACGGCGCATTACTAAGTTATAGACTAAAGCTAACACGCACCTACGGTTCGTTACAAAACAGCAGCGGTAAAAACGAATATCCTGGTACTTCTCAACCCTCAACTTGTGATAACGCCGGTACCCCAACTACGAATAGTCCCAGCGTCGCCAGAAATTGCGCCGCCGAAATTGTCATCCAGTCCGCCGAAACGTGGCTCATTAACCCGCCGCTTAACCCCAAATCTATTGGTTCCAGTTTTGATTACATAAGCGCGATGCCACCGCTACTGTAGGTAAATTATGGCTAGTATAGACGTAAAAAACATCAACATGGTCGTTGGCAAAGGCTTCAAAAAGCACGGCAAAAGGCTACTAATTCTGTCAGTTGTTTTGACCGTATCAATAATAGCCGTTTTTTTGCTGACTGCATTTAAGGACAAACCAAAAGTCGCGGCCCCAAAGCCTCCGACTGGCAAAACTATAGAGAGCGTCAAAACAACCATCAGCCAGCAAGAAGCTACCGACCTGACCAAACTGTCTAAGCAAGACCAACTGACACATTACTATTTACTGGGTACAAATTACGTCTATACTGGCGATGTTCCTAAAGCCAAACAGTTGCTGGAAAAAGCCGTTAGTGTTGGTGATGATCCACGGGTTTACGCCGAACTGGGACGGGTACAATTAATGCTGGGCGATAGCCAGGCGTCTTTGCTATCTTATAAAAAGGCTACCGCGCTTTATCAACAAAATCCCCAGGCTGTTAGTAAGACCCAGACCGACTACATAAAGCAGGTGATTACGACCATCGAGAATTCGATAAAAGATCAAGCCGAGGCAGGAAATTAAATGTACATCGCAACCAAATCACACGGTTTGCTAAAAATCCTGCTGTTGGCATTGGTTACCTGGATGACAGTGCTGGCTATTCACCCCCATACCGCTTATGCCGATGTTACGAATGCCATCCCAAATACTGATGATTTCCAGGCATCGGCGACCGTTTGGCTAGAGACAGCCGTACGTGGGAAAATTTCAGGAAGCTCACCTGCTGAAGCCGTAACTCAGCACACGCCAAACATGTGGGTAAAAATATACTCACCGACTCCTTCAGCAACGATTGGCATCACCAACGGCAAACATTGCGGAACTGCTGATGATGGGGCTAAAGCCAAGGCCGACTTTAACTACGTGGCTTACAAAACGACCGCCGACGAAAGTCTTGATGGAAGTATGACCAGCCAGGGTATTAATTTAAATATATTAAGCACAGATACTTATACTAATGGTTGTGCCACAAACCCGGTTGATTACACCGTCAGTGGTTTGACACTTTCCACGATTCCTGGACACCTTGGTTATTACACGGGGATAATCAAAGCAACTATCACCAGTACGGTTGCAGCGGTGACGTGTGACCTTATAGCCAATCCTGGCTGTGATACTACTAACGCGGGCTATATCCAACGATTTAAATACTCTAGCTCAACCCCGGGAGTGCTACTGGATTATTGGGATCAAACAAAAATATCCAGCACTGGTAGTTCTATCAATAATCCGTATGACGCTAACGACCCCCGAACTTTAGGTGCGACGTACGGTATGGGCTCACCGTTAGCGGTGCGAGACACCTTCCAAGATACTAACCAAATGGACGTGGAATTTACCACGCCATGCTCGGCAACTTCCAACGTAACCGCCTATTTAAAATGGTTTGACGCCGATCAAAATATGGTCAATCAAGCTCAACCATCATCTCCCACTCCGGCAGGCAAGATACGCTTTGACTTGATTGAGACTATTGGCACTGCCCCCTCCACTACGTTAGTATCTAATTATCAACCAACAGGCGGAGATTCGGCCTACGAAACTTATTCATTTACCCTAAAGCCTAGTGCTACTTACCGGTGGCGATGGAAAAGCGTAGATCGCGACAATGGCATACAGTTTTGGATGCCCTTTAGCGGCACAAACGCGGCTTTTATTTGCCCATATGTTGACCCAGTTGGAGGGGGGAGTATTAGTGCTTCTTGCCCGACCACCACTTTAGCTGGCTGGACATATGACACGGATAACGTAGCTTCATTGCGTGTTCAAATCTTTTTAAATACCACCTATAGTACAAGCGCGGTACCAATTTATGACGGGGTAGCCAATCAAGCCAACCCCAGTGGCACGCCTGGTGGCACCCCCGCGGATGTTGGTTTTAGTTTTGATATTTCTGGGTATTTAGATTCAACGGCGGCGAACAACGACTTTAGAGTTTATTCGTATGGTGTAAATAGTGCTGGGGTCGCCGACACGACGCCGGTAGAGATATATAACAATTTAGATTTCTCCCCCCAGTGTCCTATATATCCTCGACCAACAGCCAACGTTACTCTGGCGTGTCCGGGAGGTGATCCCGCAACCGATCCAGGCTACAAAGTCAACGTAACTAACATTAACGATCCCAACAAACCAGCCGACCAGCAGAACGGCTTTACGGTACAAGCATATTTAGACGTTTATCCACCCAACTTACCGGCTGGGCCTAGTTCCCAAATCAATACCGGTAGCTTAAATTCGGGCGTAACTTATGTACAGACGGGAGGCATAGATACTAGTTTGCACACCGTAAGAGTTGTCATTAAGGGAATTGATGCCTCACATTCAGACTCAAGCCCGATCACCAAAACAATACAGTGCACTGTAATAATATCTTGTTCTGATACCGGCTCGCCTACGATTGAAGCAAAGGGTGACCCGCTCTACGTAGTAGTCAGCATTAGAAATTACGGAAACACTAATATTGGTGGCGCCGCCAACGACGGACTT
>CAYIDS010000088.1:0-3185 GCA_964362185.1 uncultured Saccharimonas sp. (SeqCode) | reverse complement strand
TTTGGTAGTCGCGAGTTTGAACAGATGGAGATAGAGTATTTTGTTCATGCAGATAATTGGGAAAAAGAATTCGAAAAGTGGGTTAAAGATATAGAAAACTTCCTTAAGCAACTCGGTCTTTCAGATGACAGCTACGAAAAAGTTGAAGTGCCAGATGCCAATCGTGCCCATTACAGCAAACGCACAATTGATTTTGAGTTTGATTTTCCGCATGGTCGTGATGAGTTACTTGGCTTAGCTTACAGAACAGATTTTGACCTAACTAATATTCAAAAAAATTCAGGAAAAAGTATGGAATACACCGTAAAAGGTACAACCGAAAAGTTTGTGCCACACGTTATTGAGCCTAGTTTCGGGGTAGAGCGTACCATTATGGCCGTGCTCACAAGTGCCTACACCGAAGATGAAGTAAACGACGAAAAGCGTATTTACCTTAAACTCCCAGCCCACTTAGCGCCCGTAAAAGTAGCTGTTTCGCCACTGCTCAAAAACAAACCAGAACTGGTCAAAAAAGCTCATGCGGTTTACGACATGCTCAAAAATCCACCAGGGAGTATGCCTGAACTTCGTAGCCTGCAGGGCGGAGTAGTTTGGGACGACAACGGCAACATTGGCAAGCGCTACCGCCGCCAGGACGAAATTGGCACACCGCACTGCGTAACAATCGACTTCCAAACACTAGAAGACGACACCGTGACACTTCGTGACCGTGATACAACAAAACAAGAACGTATAAAAATCACAGAACTAGTCAGCAAGCTGTAACCGTTTGAATCAAAGCTATTAGCGATATTTCTTGAAGACACAATTCAAGTGAATTACACAAAATAACACCTCTCAAGGTTGAACCTTTTTCCTGCTATTTATTATAATAATGTTGTAATATTATTATAATGAGTGTATAATTAAGTTGTGACTATAAGTTCAATTCAAAAAGTGATTAAAGTAGGTGACAGCCTAGCTGTCACCTTGCCAGCACGTGATGCCCGCGCGGCTGGCATAAAAGCAGGTAGCGAGATCCGCATTACTGCTGAGCAAATTGTTAAACCAAATCTTACAATAGAGTACGATACGTTTGTGGGGCAGTATGGCAAAACTCTGAAGAATCTCAAAGAACGCTAGATGAAATACCTGAGCCTCGAAGAAATTTTGCGGCTTCACCACAAAATAATCGAAGATTTTGGCGGGAGTCACGGCGTACGTGATGAGAATAGGCTGAAATCTGTAGCGGAGGCACCAAAGCAGCAAGTTTTTGGCGCAGAGCAATATCCGACTGTATTCGAAAAATCGGCAGTGTATATCCGTAATATTATCGCAGATCACCCATTTGTAGACGGGAATAAACGGACCGCTGTTACGGTATCTGGTATATTTTTGACCCGAAACGGGTATAGTCTAACGTGTACACCTAAAGAGCTAGAGGATTTTGCGGTGCAGGTGGTGGTTGACCATTTGGATGTTGCTACGATCGCCGCTTGGCTAAAATCCCACAGCACTAAAATGAGGTAGATCAGATTTACCATAGCTGGGGCAAAGAAGTGCTAAAATATAAGTTATGGAAATTCAAGAAAATCAAAATATACCTATCATTCAAGAACAGCAAGAAATTGCTAACCTACCCAAGGGTTTTCAGGAACCAGAAATTAGTAATTCGAACAAAGATAGTTTGGGTGTATTATCTAAAACTCAGAGCCTGTCTTTGGCGCAGTGTTTATACCATGCCTTAATTAGCGTATGTTTGGCGCTGTCTGCTAGTTTTTTCTATACCGCTCAATATTTCATCATAGCTGTTTTGTTGTTATATCTGCCGATTACCCTAGTTATAAACATTGTTTTAGCCTTTGTAGTTCATTATTTACCAAGTATTTATGGTAAAAAACGAATGTTAGGAGTGCTGATATTATACTTGCCGTTTATTTTTGTGCTCTTATGGGTATTGTTCCAGGCGACCGTGCGAACTCAATCTTCTGCCGATGAGCAAACATTAAATACGCCACATAGCTATACTTACACCAGGGGGTGATATTGTTTCTGGGTATTTTCATCTACACATAGAGTTGTTTACGATGGTGTACACAAACCCTACCTAGAACTATCTATTATCTATTGACTTAGAGTATAAATATCATTGGTTTTTAGGGGGTGCAAGGTAGTTTGGGGTGTCAGAGCATTATTTTTGTAGGCAAGATTACGGGGTAGTTGGTAGGGCGCTGAAGTTAACGTCAGTTGGCACTGTCAAGACCGCTTCGTCAACCGACCAATTTTTACATTTCATGGAAAAATCTTTGCCACCGGTTTGGGAGCTGCTAGTAGTTGGAGATCCAGTGCTGCCAGCTTTAACAGTGCTGGCGTCAAACACCAAGCCAAAGCTACCGCCATCGGTTTTGGTCCAACTGTAGACTTTTTCGCCGCTCATCAGCGTGTTGGATTCACCTTTATTGCCGCGCTCGGTTACCAGTTCAAGTTGTATGCGTCCGCGACCTTTGCCATCGCTAAACATCGTACCTGTACCATTACCAGCCGTGTCAGAGTAGCTCATACTGCATTGCCGGGGAGTGCCATCGTTGCGGATGGTTTGCAGGTTACCCTGGACCTCGCTCTCTTCGCTAGCCGTTTGCTGGGTTTGATTTTGGGTTTTGGTTTGGTTAGAGTTGACGGTTGGCTTGTCGTCTTTTTTGAGTAACGTAAAAGCGGCTCCGCCCCCCGCTAGTACTAGCAATATAACTATGATTATTAGTTTGTTTCTCATCGAATAATCTCCCTTTATAGAAATATTATGCACCTGATTAAACAATTTATCAAATACGCGAGGTACAAGGCTAGTCGGATTAACGATTGTTTCAAAAGATGCGAACGCCTTGTAAAAAGGCGGCAGTAGTTGTTTAATTGCTGATTGTGAGTGTCTTTGAAGAAATACCGTCAGATCCTGTTTCGTTGGCGGCTGTTCGTGCCGAACAATCTGTGAATACTGATGGTATTGAAGCAACTGTAACCGACCACTTGTTGTTGGCTGAATTGGATCATGTCGCCGAACAACTAGGGTTTCCAAACAATAGATATTTTGTAGAGTCTCATCGTAGTATAGTTACTCCAGCCAGCTTTGATGCTGATCAACCCACAACCATTGTTGATTTCTTTGGCCTGACATTCGAAGGTGAATTTGTCACCTATGCAAAGTTGCACAT
>CAYIDS010000087.1:0-3214 GCA_964362185.1 uncultured Saccharimonas sp. (SeqCode) | reverse complement strand
CGTAGTCTTGGTATTGTACCCAACGTTTTAGTAGCCCGTAGCGAAGTGCCACCGATCTCTAATCCCAAGCCAAAACTCAGCGCCTTTTGTGGGGTGGCGGAGGAAGGAATCGCAGTGCTTCCAAATGCTCGCAGTGTCTACGAAGTACCCCTGTCTTTGGAAAAACAAGGCATTGGTGACTATATCGTGAGTTTGTTGGATCTGCCAAGCAAGAAGCCACACATGAAGGACTGGGAAAAACTGGTAAAAAAAATAATTATCAAACCTACAAAGACACGCAAAATTGGGGTGGTTGCCAAGTATTTGGATAACCAAGATACTTATATGTCGGTTTTTGAAGCACTAAAAGCGGCAGCCTGGAATAACGAAGTGGATTTGGATATTGCTTGGGTCGATGCCGCGGCAATTAAAAAAAATGCTGATGCCACCACCGCGCTTGATGGTTTGGACGGAATTGTTGTACCGGGTGGATTTGGATCTCGAGGCGTAGAAGGCAAGATACTTGCCGCCCAGTATGCCCTGCAACATAAATTGCCTTATCTTGGGTTGTGTCTTGGTTTGCAAGTAGCAGTTGTTGCCGCCGCCAGAAGCGCCGGTCACGACGAGGCCAGTACTGCGGAAACTACGCCCCAAGGCACAATGCTGGTGATTGACACTATGGCTGACCAAAAAGGCAAGGAAAACACCGGTGGAACCATGCGGCTAGGTGATTATCCTTGTGTCATCGCAAAGAACAGTGTGGCGGCCAAAATCTACGGCACCACAAAAATCACCGAACGCCATCGCCATCGCTATGAGTGTAGTAACAGGTACCGTGATCAATACGAAGCTTGGGGCATTAGGGCAGTCGGTACTAGCCCAGATGAAAACCTAGTGGAGATGATAGAGGCCACCAATCACCCATTTATGCTTGCCAGCCAGTTCCACCCAGAGTTCAAGTCCAGGCCACATCGTCCCCATCCGATGTTTGATGGCTTTATTAAATCGATTCTTGTAGCCTAACTAAGTTTGCGAGCAGACACAGAATGTGTTAGCATGACCATTATGGACGAACAAACCCCAATGCCACAACCACCAAACCCAGCCTTGCCTACTCAACCTACAGTAGGTATACCTACCGCGCCTGCCAAACCGGGAGAAACAAAACTAAAAAAGATATTACTTGTTGAAGACGATCAAGGGCTGGCTTCAGTATATATGATGCGTTTGCAGGCAGAAGGATTTGACGTAAAACTGGTACCAAATGGCGAAGATGCTCTAGCGGCGGCGGTTGCCTATAAACCTGATCTTGTAATGCTTGACGTTATGATGCCAAAAATTAGTGGTTTTGACGTATTGGATATTCTCCGAAACACACCCGAGACTGCCAATTTGAAAGTTGTAATGCTAACTGCTCTTAGCCAAGACGCCGATAAAGAGCGGGCAGTGAGCCTTGGTGTTGACGACTACTTAGTGAAGTCCCAAGTTGTAATTGCCGAAGTTGTTGATCGCATAAAACATCATCTAAGTCTTGGGTAGCTAACCTCGCCCTTGTGAAAAAAACTCCCGTTCTCGTGAGTTTCCAAAAGTATAGAGTGTCATCAGGTTGACATTTAACAAAACTTATGCTAAAATCATATCTGTTAATTAAAACAAAAATATGTCAGAAGTACCAAGCCCAGAGCAACTCCGAAACAATAGTTTTGAAATCGGCCCAAACGATAGGATTAAGCTTGGTGACGATGCTTTCGCTGTCTGTGGATATATTGATTTAGCCGGTGGCAAGAATAACGACGCAAGGGTCGTTATATTGGACGTTGGCTTTAAGCCATCAGAATCAGGCTACGGACCTTATGACGTTGACGGATCGGGCGAAACAAGATTTTTTAGTAAGCCTTACGTTTTAGTGAAGCGTGACGTTGCTAGTACTGAGACTGGCAAAAAACCAGGACTAAAGTTCTTCGAAGTAGATGACGATTCTGAAGTTGAGCTTGGCAGAGAGACGGAGGCCGGTGAGCAGTTAGGCATAACCAGTGGCTTTGTTTCGCGGCGTCACGCCAAGGTTTCAATAGGCAAGTTTGGCTTAATAATGGTAACTGACCTTGATTCGACGAACGGGACTGTAGTAAAGAGTGCCAAGGAGGCACTTGGTCAACCGACCACTGACTATAACTACACATTTAGGATAGGCGACGCTGTGCACAAGGCGGGCAGGGGTGATTCTCTAAAATCAAAGGAGGAAGCACATGGTTGGGGCCATGGTGAGTACGCCGGTCGTCCAATTATTGCGCGGGATACACCAATTAACCATGGAGTATATCCTGTTGGAGGGAAGCATGGTGAGGCTTTGGTGATAGATGATAAAAAATACCCTGAGGAGTTAAATAGTGTATATGACAAGCTACTTTCTCGCATAAATCAGGTCTCTGCAGAAAAAATGGGCGTTAGTGGTCTCAGGCGAATACTGAAACACGTCGAAGGAGAGCCGGGTGGCGCCGCGCCTGCAACTGAACTATTACTGAGGCAAGCGTTTGCTGTAGTTTACGAAACATTACAATATGATCTTGAAAAAACCAACAAAATCGCGACAGATTATCAAAAGGTAGCACTCAACGTATACATTAATGAGGGGGTTGGCGTGTGTCGTACCCAAGCTGTATTGGCGGCTTACCTAATTGAAAGGTTAGTTGGCGAGGGAAAGCTTGAGGGTAGAGTTTCGGTAGACCGTAATACCGACCATGCCGTTGCAGGCGGTCATGCCTGGGCAAGATTCACAAATAACTCAGGTGAAGTATTCATTATTGACCCTTCCCAAAAATATGTAGGCAAGCTAACAGACACCTACGATAAAGACGGATGGGACTATCGACGATCTGAGGACATAGTTACTCAGCTATTAGTCGCATAAAAATTTATTCGACGCTAACTTCGGTGCGGGCAACGCTTCGGCCACTAAATAGGCGGACACGGCGAGTAGCAAACTTTACGATGCCGTCTTTATGAGCATGTATGGTAAAGTTTCGGCTCAATTTTGTGCCTTTACCAGCTCGTTTGGTCTGACCAACTTGGCGAACAATTACTTGACCAATCTTAACTTTTTCACCACCAAATAACTTAACGCCCAGTCTTTGACCAGGGCTATCATGGTTATTCTTACTTGTTCCACCTGCTTTTACATGCGACATCTGTCACTCCTATGCACGCACATTACTGCGTTGAATCCTGCGCTACTCGC
>CAYIDS010000086.1:0-3249 GCA_964362185.1 uncultured Saccharimonas sp. (SeqCode) | reverse complement strand
CGGAAAGGGATTGAGCCTGGTCAAAAAATCGTGATTGCTAGTATGGGCTCAATTGAGTACTGATAGCTGGCGCACGCATCCTAGTTGCAACCAGCCATCAACGGCTAAGTGCGAAAGGCGTGTAAACTAGGGGTATGGCTAGTAGTTTTTATTTCTACGATCTGGAGACCACTGGTTTTAATCCACGCGAAGCCCGGATTATGCAATTTGGCGGTCAGCGAACTGATATGCAACTAAAACCAATTGGTGAGCCACACAATCTACTAATAAGGCTAACAAATGACGTCGTGCCTGATCCAGACGCAGTGTTAGTAACAGGCATAACACCGCAAAAAACCATTAGCGAGGGGATAACCGAAGCCGAGTTTTTAGGTTTATTCCATAAAGACATAGCCACTCCTGGTACGATCTTCGTTGGTTACAATAGTGTTCGTTTTGACGATGAATTCATGCGTTTTTTACACTACCGTAACTTTTATGACCCTTATCAGTGGCAGTGGCAGGATGATAGGAGCCGTTGGGATTTACTAGACGTTGTGCGCATGACGCGCGCTCTCCGACCAGATGGCATCAAGTGGCCGTTTGATAGTTCGGGCAAACCGACAAATGGGCTTGAGCAACTAACGTCTATGAACGGTATTGACCATGGCAATGCTCACGATGCTCTGAGCGATGTTAACGCAACCATTGGCTTGGCTCATTTGCTTCGTTCCAAACAGCCTAAGCTGTTCGATTTTTTACTAGTTCATAAAGACAAAAAGGCAATAACAAGTCTGGTTTTGTCCAGTGCTTCTTTTTTGTATACATCAGGCAAATACAGTAGTGAGTTCGAAAAGACTACGGTTGTGGCCATGTTTGTAAAACACCCGAGGCGACAGGGGGTATTGGTGTATGACCTGCGCCACGACCCCAGCACATTTGCCAATATGACGCCTCGTGAATTGGCTGACGCCTGGAGCCGTCGCTGGGATGATCCGGGTTTGCACCTTCCGATCAAGAGCCTGCAATATAATCGATGCCCAGCGGTAGCACCACTTGGCGTATTAGACAGGGTCAGCCAAAAACGTCTCCAACTAGACATGGCGGTGATAGAGAAAAATCGTAAGATATTGTTTGAACTTAGCGATTTCAAGAAAAACGTTCTCCTGGCACTGGATATTATGGATACCCAGCAACAAGCCAGATTTGCTACCAAAGATAGTAATGTAGATAGCCAACTGTACGAAGGCTTTTTTGACGATAATGATAGAAATTTATTTGACAAGTTCCACCAGATTGATCCTCAAGAAATTGCAGATTTTGGCGCTAATTTCAAGGACAAGCGGCTCCAGAAATTATTGCCTTTGTTTAAGGCTAGAAATTATTTAAAGTTTTTAACCTCAGAGGAATATGAGAAGTGGGAACTCCACCGCCAAAACCATTTGATGGCGGGGGGTACTAGCAGCCGTCTGGCGGTGTATTTTGACAAAATTACCGAACTCAAAAACCAGCCCAAAATTAGCAAAAACCAGCAATTCTTACTCGAGGAATTACAGTTGTACGGTGAGAGTATCATGCCCGAGTAAACCCAACCCCAGACTGAAGTTAAAAAGCTATAAAATACAACAGACATAGACTGCTCCACGGTGGTAACCTTGTTGGTAAGGATTGGTATAAAAGGAGCTCGTATGCCCAGACATAATCCACCAAGATCTGACTTACCAAAACGAAGAGAAGATCGTCCCCAGCTTGGTGCTCGTCATCCAATTGATTATGATGATGGCGTTGAGGATTTTTTTGGTAGGGCAACATTTGCGCTGGCTGATGCTATTTATGGTACACAAACAAAATCGAGTGGGGTTATTCACCATCGACAAGGGTTTAGGTTCTATGATGATCCAGACAAAGTTGGTATTACAGTTGTTGAGCGTAGGTTATCACATGATTACGCGCGAAAACACCGTCTCAGATGGAGTCCCAATGATGCTGGACGCATTAGGGGGGAAATCCAAAACGTGCTGGGCAGACTTTCCCTACCTGATAAATGGCCAATTCCGGTGACTTTTACTGACGTAATCCGTGTTGGAGACGCGGATGAAACGCGTTCTAGGAAGCTTGCCCTAATCGTAGATCAAAAAGACCCGGTTGCCGAATTTCTGGTTGAGGAACATAGAATAGTGATGGATGTTCTAGGTAGGGCGTTCAAAGGATTACGCTATCCATACGATGACTATATCCCAAAGTTTACTGTCGTAGCACTCGATAGTCGGCTACCAAGTGACAACAAGAACGACGCACTTGCGGCGATTACGGAACTATTGCCCATTGATGCCAGTATCCAGCCAATTCGATTTACTTCCACGCAAGACTTTTAAATTTACTAAACGGGCAGTGGAGGGTAGCTTTTTTGCTAGAGGGGCTTTAGCTATATGGTCAAGGCGTCACGGAAGAGGAAGCTGAACTCCAAGAGCTACTTTGTTCTAAATCGCAATGTCACTAATCTGTTTTGTTGGCGTCATGGTTTTGGCGTGTCGTCTTATGGCGTAGTAAAACTGGCTAGTCGCAACCAGTAATGGTACTAATATAACAACCCAGTTGAATGTAATCTGCAGATGAGTGCCAGGTACATGACCCGAAACTATGAACTCAAACATCACTCTACCTCTATAATTTTCTACTATTTTACACATATTTGAATAAAAAACAAGATTATTTTATTTAACTGCTTATGATTTATTTCATTTTGGGGGTGCATAGGTTACCATTAAGGCGTGTCTCATACTATATTTAGTAACAAATTGGAAAAATGGCTGAACAGTAAGGGAAGTAAAACACTTTCACAACTGAGTGATGTGTCTGGCAAGAGAAGTTTCGCTATTACTATTTTGTTTTTGATGTTTTTGCCGTCATTTCCGTTACCAACTGGGGGTATTACTCACCTTTTTGAAGTGATTACCATGTTGTTAGCACTCGAAATGATGGTGGGGATGCAAACTATTTGGCTACCAAAACGCTGGCAGCAAATTAAGCTAGGACGACGAATACGTGGGCAGCTTCTACCATTTATGGTGCGTCGTATTCGTTGGTTTGAAAATTACTCGCGTCCTAGATTTAGCGTGGTGCTCGAAAAACGCGGGTTTATGATGTCGTCAGGTCTAGTTATTTTTGTTTATACTTTGGCTGCTTTTTTGGCTCCGCCTTTCTCTGGGCTAGATACTATGCCTGCTTTGGGGGTGGTTGCCATTGCTCTGTCGCTGATTTTGGAAGATA
>CAYIDS010000085.1:0-3262 GCA_964362185.1 uncultured Saccharimonas sp. (SeqCode) | reverse complement strand
TGACCCGCCTATGCGCGCTTTGGAGGGCAGGCAAAAATAAACAACTTAAAAAGAAAAAAGGAATTAACTAAAATGAGTGAATTGCTATATGAATTTTCGCATACGAGTAGCAAGGAAATTTTGGCAATCGATGCGATGATAGATCAACTCTAATGGTAGATTAACTCTAACAAAAGAGTTTTAAAAAGAGCCTCCCAAAAAGAGGCTCTTTTCATTTTTTGACCGTGTTTCTTTGGTTCTAAATATAGACCTAAAAAAATGAATTGCAAGCTGCTTATGATTAATTTTAAAAACTAGTCTTTTACAGAGATATATGATATATTCACCTCTGTTTACAAGTGACAATGCGGCGGCGTAGCTCAGATGGTTAGAGCGCAGGACTCATAAGCCTGAGGTCACTGGTTCGATCCCAGTCGTCGCTACCAAGTTTTGACTCATGGAACTTGGATTGTAGTATAGCTCCTTGACCTCGGAGAGTATGATAGTAACTAGTGAATAAGGAGGTTATGATGCCAGAACAAAGCAGGGAACACGTCCGTCGACCAGAACACCATCACCCAGAGGAGTTAGCAGAAGATACCGGTGCGACGGCAGTAAGGGGCGCATCTCCTAGTGCTGCTGAACGGGCAGAAGCACTAAAAAGGGGAATGGATGATGTGTTGGGTGAAATTGATAGTGTTCTGGAAAGTAACGCGGAAGATTTTGTGCGTCAATATGTTCAAAAGGGTGGTGAATAAAGGTTGTGCTTTAGCATACATGCTGATACACTAAAGTTCTAGTATGGTAATTCATCCATCTAGCGTAGAAATAGGCACGACACCCGAGATGGGTGTCTTTTTTTATAAAGCGCTCGAACACCTAAACCTGTATACATTACAGTTAATTGAAAATTACCCACAGATTGTAGCAGAGTCAGAGGCGGTGAGAGGACTGGTAGAAACCAACCCGCACTTTCATGAGGAATACGAGGGTGTAGATGACGCCACAGTTATCGATAGATACATGTCAGACATCAAGAAAGCAACGGAAGATGGCACTGGGAAAGATGTGCGGTTACTACAGGAAATGGGTTGGCGCCATCGCCTAAGAGAAGAAGCAGCTCGTGCGGTTGATAGTGGGGATGCAATTTGTCGTGGTGTGTATGCCGATTCGATACCAAGAATGTTCGATGGCAGCCACGAGGAGTCCCGACCGAATGATTTTATACCTACAATTATAGAAATGATCGGTGATCAGATGCAAGAAATAGGGGCAGGTGCTTACGGAACAATTACGCTTTCGACCAGGCAAGGTAGTACCAGAAAATTTCTTGCTAGGTTTAGTGAAGGACAGCCAATTATCTTTGACACAACCCTAACAGTGAGCCCTGCTGAATTGAATGACATTCGTGAAGCCAGTGCTGATGATTGTTGTCAACTAGTTCGGGATTTACAAAGTATGCGCTCGCTAGAAATGAGTAACTCGACTTACCCAAAATCGCCCGTTCCCAGACCAACTAACCTCGGCTGGTAGCACTTTGCCTTCTTTTGATGTAGCTATGGCTACCTCTCTATCAGTCAAACCACTTCCAGCTCGAGCTAATTTGCCCTGGGAACGGGCGCTTTTGCGTAAGTCCACTAGATCCAGTGATTGATCTCGGCATTTTGCAGTCGGTTTTCGTGAGAGAAGGGGTACGTCGGCTTGACTAAACTGCGGAGCGCTCGCCCAAATGCGCCGTGACTAACAACTAGTATGTGCTCGGCTGGTAGGCTGTGCAGCCAGTTTAGTGCCATCTGCGCTCTATTTATCAGGATATCAACTGTTTCAACGTCAGCTATGTCGTCGATGTTAATATCAGGATTCCAGGTTTGTCCCTCGGCTTTACCAAAATGCCGTTCGATGAGTAAACTGTTTAACTGGATGTTATTGGCGGGATAACCTATCTCTTTGGCGATGATTTTGGCTGTTTCATGGGCTCGTCCAAGGGGAGAAGAAACTACCAAATCGATGCTCAAATCTTTTGCGGCTTTACCGGAACGCATAGCTTGCCTGCGTCCTTCATTAGTCAGTGGCGTCTCTGTTGTACCAGACCAAACGCTGGCTACGTTCATTTCACTTAATCCATGTCTGACGAAGTAGAGTTTTTGCATTACTGGTATTATTATAGGATGAATATTAGTCTTATGCCAGGTACATACGTAGTGGCCGTATCTGGCGGGGTGGATTCTATGGTTTTGCTGGATATGTTGCGACGACAACCACAGCTTCGGTTGGTAGTGGCGCACTATGACCATGGTATCCGTCCTGATTCCT
This sequence comes from uncultured Saccharimonas sp. (SeqCode), assembly GCA_964362185.1. Classification (GTDB taxonomy): domain Bacteria; phylum Patescibacteriota; class Saccharimonadia; order Saccharimonadales; family OMJO01; genus CAYIDS01. The sequence goes on along the minus strand of CAYIDS010000085.1, from coordinate 970 downwards.
CAAACGACAGAAAGCTAGTGCAAGATATAAGCAAAAAGCATGCTCTGCCCTTTATTCACGACTATGGTAACTTGGGAAGCGATGGTAGTGAGGATGTTGCTCGCAAAGCTAGGTATGAATTTTTACACAAGGTGCGTACGGCAAGTGGTGCTAGAGCTATTGTGACGGCTCACCATAAAGACGATGTGATTGAAACGGCAGTAATGCAACTAATGCGAGGAACCGGTCGCAAGGGATTGTCGTCGCTGACATCACAGCCACTGATTGAGAGACCACTGCTACACATGTCTAAAAGCGATATTCACAATTACGCTAAACACCGTGGCATTGTTTGGCACGAAGATAGCACAAATATGGATACAAAGTACCTTCGCAATTACATACGGCATACCATTTTACCCCGTTTGTCTGCCGAACAGTGGCGGCAACTACACGAGTTGCTCGTCCGAATGCGCCACGTGAATAGTGAGATAGATCAAATTTTGGATATCGCTCTACACATGCAGCCAAGTCGCTCTAGCTTGAGCCGTGGTTGGTTCAGCCGTTTACCTTACGCTGTCAGTAGTGAAGTTATGGCGCATTGGTTGCGCCGCCAAGGCATACGTGGCTTTAACAGGCGGCAATTACAAAAACTTGTGACCAGCTGTAAAACGTTGGCACCGGGCCAGCGGATAGATGTAAATAAGAAGTATGTACTGACTATAACTGGTGGACTTTTGGCACTCACGTTAAGAGACCGCTAGTAACCACACATCTCGCACTTTCGATTTCGACTCCAGAAGCTCAGGTACAAGCCATCTTATTGTTTTTCTGTTGTCAATGAAGCTATGGCTGCCTCTCCACCAGAGAAAACAATAATCTGACAGGTACCTGAAACTTCTGACTCTGAAAGCAAAGTGTGAAATGTGTGGTAATGTTCTTTTTCATCTGTATAATGGCTAACCATGGATAAAAAACCATTTGGCTCGAA
>CAYIDS010000084.1:0-3268 GCA_964362185.1 uncultured Saccharimonas sp. (SeqCode) | reverse complement strand
TTGCTCGTGGAGCCGCTGCAGGTGTAGTTCGCGGGAATGAGGAAAAGAAAGCATGAGTTTATCCATTGCAAAGCAAGATTCTACTTCCCCAGTTCTCCCACGATATTTTTTGTACCTAAAAGCTGGAAAGATTATTAAGTCTATATTTTCTGAACATCCAATACTAGTTGGGATTACGTTTCTTCTTGCCCTTGTAATTCTTAAGCGGGCTGGCGTGAAGCTTCAGGATATTGCAAAATTAGGGGGGCGGCTGGTTCAGCTACACCGACGCATCAATGCTATGGTCGTAGAATTCAAATCAACTTTGACCACTGAGCAGATGGCGTGGCTGAAAGAAAAGCTTAACGTTGATATTGAACCTGTTAGAGAAGTTCATGCCTACATGAATAAAGCAGTAGTGCAAACAGAGGTTTCAGTGATACGAGCTACTTGTAACTACGAGGGTACAGGTATCAAGGTAGCTGTGATAGACACTGGTATTAACGACACGCACCCCGACCTCTCAGGTAAAGTCATTGCTCGTCAGGATTTTTCAGATTCGGGGTATCAGGGTAAATCCACTACTAGGTGGTGGTTTTTTAGACCTCGCTCAAAAGAATCCAAACCAAAAAAACTTGATGCTGTAGGGCATGGCAGCCACTGTGCAGGAGTTATCGCTGGTGGTGGGACAACATATCGTGGAGTTGCGCCCAAAGTTTTTTTACTAGATGCAAAAGTTCTCAGTGACAGTGGTCATGGCTCAAATGATACAGTTATTAGAGGAATGTCTTGGGCTGCATCCCAAGGAGCTGACGTTATTTCAATGAGTCTTGGTGGCGCAGGAACACCCGATGATGCTATATCTCGTGAAGCCAATGCATTAGCAGCCGACGGAATCGTAGTTGTAGTTGCCGCAGGTAATGAGGGTCCTGGTGCAAGTACAATTGGGTCTCCCAGCTGTGCTGCTAAAGTTATCACAGTTGGGGCTGTAGACCAAGAAAATAGGATAACACAATACAGTTCACGTGGCCCCGTGGTTCATAATGGCATTGACCTAACCAAACCAGACCTTGTAGCCCCAGGTGGAGGAACAACACTTCGTAGTCCTTGCTACTATGCCAATGGCATTACTTCTGTAAAGAGTTTAGACACATCAAAAGATGCTTGTACAGTTCAGGCAGACAGTACACAGTATCAGCGAATGAGTGGTTCGTCTATGGCCTGTCCCCACATTGCTGGAATTTGTGGTCTTATTCTCGTAGCCTCACAGTGGACTTCAGCACGCAAAAATCGCTGCGAGTTGGTTAAAACACTTCTTAAATCTACTGCTAAGCGTCTGCCCTATACTGCTAATCAGTGTGGCGTAGGTCTTGTGGATGCAAATGCTGCCTTAAAGGAAATCGGTAAATCAAATGTTTAGATATCTTGCACTCGTTACTGAAATTATCAGTGAAGAATCAATCCTTCTAACTGTAGACCTTGGATTCGGAGTACTAAAAATTCAAGAGTTTCGACTGGCAGGAATAGATTTTTCTGAGTTCAGAGGAACTCAGAATCGCGAAAAGGCAGCACTAATTAAAAAAACTTTGACGGAGAAGTTACTGAATAAAGAAGTGACATTGAAATCTTTGAAATCTGAAAAATCAGGAACTTATCTTGCTTTTATTTATATGACAAGTAAAGAATCATCTTATAACGATGAACTTATTGCCTCTGGATTGGTGAAGCCGTTTATTAAGCGGCCACTTTCTAATAAGCAATGATTATTGCAATTGAGATTGACAATGTTATTAGTACACCAGTGCCTAATTATATGGCTTTATCTGCAGTAGAGAAATGTACCGTACTTCCTGGGGCAAAAGAGGCTATTACTAAACTTGTTGAATTAGGACATCGAATTCTCATTTACACTAGCCGCGACGCTAGTCTTGGCCCCTCCACTGAAGTTTGGCTTCAAAAAAACAGTATTAAATATAACAGTATTCTTTGCAATAAACCCAGGTTTGACTTGGCTATTGATTGTAATGTTTCCAAATTTAACAGCTGGGCTGAAGTCTTGGATGCAAATAAATATTCGTTAAATAATCTAAGGTAAGGACAAAATTATGGGATACAAAGATTTGCATGATGAAGTAAATACCGTGAAGGCCGAAGTCTCTGAATTAAAATCCGATATCGCTTCCATCAAGCTACAGGTAACGAACCACTTACCCCATGCCTTAGAAGCTGTCACAGTTGCCATAGCAAACCTTGATACAAATAACAAAATACAGCATGAACGTTTAGAAGCTCGAATTGTACCTGTGGAAACTCGCTACGTGAAAGTCACAGGCGTTTCTGAGTTTTTATCAAGTGTAGTAAAAGTAGCAACTGCCATTGCGGCTGTCACCTGGACGATTATTCAGATTCTTAAAGTAGCATATCATGGATAGGTTGGCACGTCTGAAACTTATAGAAAAACTTCGGGATTTGTACGGGCAAATAGCTGTACTTTCCAAAGATGTTTCTTCTGTACCTGTTGAAGGTATTGGCCTTGTGCGTGAAGACCTTACAGGAGGCAAGGCCCAACCGACAACGCATGGACAAAAGCATAAGCAACCTACAAATTCAAACAAGATTACACCCCCTGCAGGCATGGGAATATGTAGTGATTCTCCAAACGTTGGGTCGTTTTATCAAGCAGGCCCTAATGCAAATGGCTAAGCATATTACCTGTAGTTTGTTTCAAAATTCATTTAACGGTAGTTTCCCATGCAAAATTATTTTGAAAAACCCAACTATTCTAAAGAGCTTGATGAAATCGCGGAAAAACTAGCAGACGGTCAGCCTGCTATCAACTGGGACGATATTATAGATTTACATTTTGCATTAAAGAAGTACAATGACAGAGTTCGGCGTGCAAACGCTAGAAAGCGAAATGATACCAAGTATCGTCGGGTAGCTCTTTAATGGCCAAATCATTTGAAAAAGATTTAAAAACTCGTTTTATGCAGTTTGCAAAGTTACTTGGAGTCGGAGATTATAGTATTCGGTTAACAATAGGAACACGAAAAAAGGGTGCCGAAGATTATGACACCTATGGTTACGTGAGAACCGATGAGGAAACACGGTCCGTGGCAATGTTTCTTAACAAACGAATGCTCAAAAAAGAGGTATCCGAAATTGATAACACAATTGTACATGAACTTTTGCACGTTCGTTTAAATCGGCTTCTTTCTCTTGTGGATGACATTCTTTCAAAGCATGTAACCGATAAAAAGGCACAGGCTGTTTACACTATTCAAATCGA
>CAYIDS010000083.1:0-3270 GCA_964362185.1 uncultured Saccharimonas sp. (SeqCode) | reverse complement strand
GGAGTTGACAAAAACCCAGTTACCGAGCTTGCCGCCATCGAAACCTGGCTGGGTAGAAAAATTACCACTGTGGCGGGCAACTTTGGGTCAGCAACTAACGCCGGGTCAACCAATCCCTTTTTTGAGCCAAGGGCCAACGCCGGCTGTTATTTTGATAAAAAAGAAACCTACCGAACCCGAACAGACGTCACGGTGGCTACTACATTAGCAATGGTTAGCGGTGGTGGTGGTAATGCGCCGGCCGAATTTCGTCGAAACTTCTTCAACGCGGTGGCTGGTGGTACTTATGACGCTACATGGCGGGAAATTGCTCAAAAGTTTGTTGCCGGAGGGCACGGCGACGATGTCGTTAGACTAGGTCATGAATCGGACGCAAAATTTTACCCCTGGTCAATAAGAGATGGTGTCCACAAAGAATACGAAAAAGCTTGGCTACACGTTAGAAGCGTCATGAAAGCTGTAGCTCCCGACTTACGTTTTGACTATCAAGGGGATGGGCCTTTTGATCAAATTAACCCCGCAACTGGTACAAGCTATGCCGAATCAGCACCAGAAGTCCTAAAAGTCGCGGATATTATTGGCGTAGATGTTTACGACAGTAAATCGTGGTCTGCCAATAAGGCAAAGCTAGACTATATTCAAAAATTAGCTACAAAATATGGCAAAAAATTCAGCATCCCCGAGTGGGGACTCAGAGTTGACGTAACTGGTAGTGGTTTTGGTGGTGATAACCCCTCGTTTATCCAAAATATGTATGATTGGTTAAATACGCTACCAGAAAGTGGTCCAGGCTCAGTTGCCTACCACAACTATTTCCTGAAAAATAAGCACGCCAATCTGGACTATTTTCCTAACTCTAAGGCGTTGTTTAAGAAGTTGTTTGGTGGATCGGGTGGTGGAGGCACAAACCCGACCGATCAACCACCTACCGTTAGTATAACCAGCCCAGCCCAATCTGCCACAGTGTCGGGGGTGGTAAATATCGCCGCCAATGCTTCTGACGACAAGGCCGTCACTAAGGTAGAGTTTGCGGTAGACGATACAATTGTTGCTACCAAAACTACCCTACCCTACAGCCATAGCTGGTCTACGAGTGGTCTAAGTGGGTTGCATGACCTAACTGCTACTGCCTATGACAGCGTAGGTAATTCCGCCGCTAGCTCCAGAACCGTCACGGTTAGTTCTATTGTTATAGACCCCCCTATCCCCCCCATCGGCAAGCCAGACCTAGTAGTTACCGATCTAAACTGGGAACCAGCTGCCCCAGTTGGACAGAACGTTACCTTTTCGGCAACCATCCAAAATGTTGGTACTGGTGCTACACCTGAGGGTGTCGTAGTCGGTGCTTCGTTCCGAGTTAATGATAAACTCGTTAGTTGGTCAGACAATAGCTCTAGCGCACTGGCTCCAGGAGCCAGCCGTACATTGACAGCCAATGGTGGTCCTGATGGCGACATGTATTGGAATAATCCTGCCGGTGGGTCGTATATAGTCCACGCGGTAGTAGATGGCACAGGATCTACTAACAGAATAGCTGAGTCTAATGAAACTAATAACGCTGGCAGTCCAGAAACGGTAGTTGTTACGAACCCGTCAACAACACTACCAACAACCCCAAGTAAACCCGAGATCAGCGGCATTCGTAGAAGCTACGTTAGCAAGGTTAGTTGGATCGCCAGCAGCCATCCTTCTGGTATAGCAACCTACCAGCTTTTACTTAATGGCAACCTGGCAAAAACGGTCACAACAACTAAAACAGACCTAACTAAGCTACTGGGTTCTACAGACTACAGCCTGCAAGTGATTGCTGTCGCGAATGATGGATCAAAGTCACTACCAGCTAGTGCCAAGTTCAAAACAGCCAGTTTCTGTATAGTTGGTGGCATCTGCTGGGGGCAGAAGTCGTACTAGACTTTTTGACCTCCACGCATTCTAACCTCCACGCATTCCCCACTTTTCCATTGATGCCGGTTCGCATCTAGCTGAGTGAAAACAGTCTACAGTTTCTTTTCGACCGTCTTCAGCAAAACGGCGTTAACGGCAACAAAGATTGAAGACAACGACATTAGAAGTGCCGCAACCTCTGGTCTGAGGGATATATTATAGGCTGGATATAAAACGCCGGCCGCAATCGGAATAGCCGCCAGGTTATAAACGCTGGCCCAAGCTAGGTTTTGCTTCATTTTACGAACCGTGGCTTTGCTGAGACGAATGGCACGCAAAATATCAACTGGATCGGATTTCATGAGTACCACTTTGGCGGTTTCGATTGCCACATCCGTGCCAGCACCAATGGCAATGCCAATGTCGGCTTGGGCCAGTGCTGGGGCATCATTGACGCCGTCACCGACCATGGCAACAAACTTGCCTTCGTCTTGCAGCTTTTTAACATAACTGGCTTTATCTTTGGGCAAGACCTCGGCAAACACGCGGTCAATACCTAGTTGTTTAGCAATCGCTTCAGCGGTTTTTTGATTGTCACCGGTTATCATGGCGACCTCCAGACCCATTTGCTTCATGGCGACGATAGCCTTTTTGGCAGTTGGCTTGACGGGGTCAGCCGCGGCGATTACGCCAGCCAGACTATTATTCACGGCTATAATCATAAGAGTTTTGCCCGAACCAAGAAGTTTAGCTATTTCCGTGTCAAGTGGTGTCACGTCAATACGCCGATCTCGCATTAGCTTTAACGTACCGATTAAGACTGTTTTGTTGTCAACTTTCGCCTCTACCCCATGCCCAGCTATGGAATTAAATTTAGTTATTTTGGTAGCTACATCAATTTTACGCCTATGTGCTTCGTTCATAACGGCAACACTTAGCGGATGGTTAGAACTTGCTTCTGTGGTTGCACTCAAGCGGATTAGCTCGTTTTTATCAAAGTTTTGAACCGTAACGATGTCAGTGACCACCGGTTTACCTTGCGTTAAGGTACCAGTTTTGTCTAAGACTACTGCTTGAATTTTTGACACTTGCTCGAGTGTTGCGGCGTCTTTTATGAGGATATTGTGCTTGGCACCCAGACCGGTGCCTACGGCCACCGCAGTTGGGGTTGCCAGACCTAGTGCGTCAGGACAAGCTATCACGACTGCAGAGATGGCAAAGGTTAACGCGAACAACCAGCCGTTGTCTGATAGTAGTGACCAAGCGGCGAAGGTCAGCAGTCCGGTAGACACAGCCAAGATAACTAAATAACCAGCAAATTTGTCAGCGATACGCTGGCCGGGCGCTTTAGAATTTTGAGCGGTTTCTACGAGCTTGATGATATGA
>CAYIDS010000082.1:0-3395 GCA_964362185.1 uncultured Saccharimonas sp. (SeqCode) | reverse complement strand
TTCGTGATGGGAAATGTCGCGTTCTTTGTTTTTAATATGATTCCGTTTCCGCCTTTGGATGGCTCTCGGTTACTTTACGCCTTTGCCCCCGAACCATTACAAAAACTCATGTACGGCATTGAGCGGATGGGCTTTACGGCAATTTTATTGTTCTTCTTTATTCTTGTACCCGTTATCGGTCCGATGATTACGTTTCTTAATACTCAAATACTGCATCTTTTATTGAGAGCGATGTATCAGGTATAATGTGGTTAGGCTGGGCAGAGGGTAACCTCCAGGGCCAACCAAAATGATAATCTGAATATTTATCATTCGGGAGTTCAATATTCGTGTAGAACCGTGGTTCTACCGTGCGAACACCCACCTGGGATTAACTCCAGGTTGTCACGAGTTGGTCTTCCAGCGGAGTAAAAAGTCCCGAATCTTCGGGACTTTTTACTTGGTCAGGGTGAGAGGACTTGAACCTCCGGTCTCCGGACCCCCAGCCCGGCGCTTTACCAACTAAGCTACACCCTGAAAACAGATAAAACATTTATATTATAACCGCTGGCTTGTCCGGAGTCTCCGGGTCACGTCCCGCAACCCCGAAACTTCGTCTTTGAAAACAAGTTTTCAAGAGAAGATTTCCTTGCGGACTGCCACCGGCAGCCCTCACCCCAGCCCGGCGCTTTACCAACTAAGCTACACCCTGAAATACCACTGTATTCTAGCCCATCTCTGTTAATATATAAAGCATGTGGAAAGAGACAAACAACGGACTTCACAAACAGTTTAGCTTCAAAGATTTTGCTGAGGCTTTTGCATTTATGAGCAAAGTCGCTGAGTTGGCGGAAAAACGTAGTCATCATCCAAGGTGGCAGAATGAGTGGAATAAAGTTGATATTTGGCTGAGCACACATGACGCAGGGAATAAAGTAACAGATAAGGACAAAACCTTGGCAAAGGAAATAGATAGATTGACTGATTCCCCAGCCAGCAAAGCAAAAAGCACTAAAATGGCTTCGTCCATCAAAATGTTTGCCGATGGTGGCTCTAGAGGAAACCCCGGACCCTCGGCGTCTGGTTTCGCACTATTGAACTTAGACGATAGTATCATCCTTAAAAGAGGTATCTACATCGGTACAACAACAAATAATCAAGCGGAATACCAAGCTGTAAAATTTGGTTTAACAGAAGCACTCAACAGGGGGGCCAAGCAAGTTTCTGTTTTTCTAGACAGTCTGCTTATAGTCAATCAGATGAAGGGTATATTTAAGATAAAAAACCAAGATTTCCTGCCTCACTACAGCGATATAAAGGCGGTGGTAAGGCAGTTTGACGCAGTAACTTTTACTCATGTGCCTCGTGAACTAAACAAATTGGCTGATAGCATGGTGAACGAAGCTCTTGATGCGCAAATTTTTACGTAAAATGGTATAATAGTTATGCTAGATCACTGGCTAACCGCCGATTCGCTTATGCGAGTGGGAGGAAAGTCCGGGCAGCGTAGGGTAGGACAGTTGCTAACGGCAACCAGGGGTAACCTTAGGGAAAGTGCCATAGAAACGATACCGCCCTGTAGTAGATCCCCGCTTGTGTTTGCTCGCAAACACCTAAGCATTTGTGAAACAAATGCGAGCGGGGGCTCACTACGGGGTAAGGGTGAAACGAGTGGGGTAAGAGCCCACAGTCTGTCACGGTGACGTGATGGAGAGGTAAACCCTGTCTGCTGCAAGGAGATGTGCTCACATAGGTTTCCCGCCTGAGTTCGTCATTTAACCGCTCGAGTCGCTAAGTGATTGGTGACCTAGATAGATGGTTAGCACCCCGACTTGTCGGGGTACAGAACCCGGCTTACAGGTAATCTAGCGCTAAGATATCAAAAATACCGCCCGAAACGGCGGTATTTTTGTGTACCAAAGAAAGAATTGATTACTTTTGGCTTGCTTTAACTACTGCCTCAAAGGCAGAGGGTTCGTTTACAGCTAATTCAGACAATACTTTACGATCCAATATGATATTGGCTTTTTTAAGTCCAGCGATTAGTTTGCTGTAGGTCGTGCCATTTATGCGAGCGGCTGCGTTAATACGCGTATTCCAAAGTTGGCGGAACGTTCGCTTGCGGTTACGTCGGTCTCGATAGGCATAAGTAAGTGCCTTTGTAATTGCCTGTTTGCTACGCCGTAAACTCGAACGATTACCACGTGTCATTCCTTTTGCGGCTTTACGTATTTTCTGATGTCTGTGATGGGCGGTAACGCCTCGTTTTACTCGCATATAGTCAAGCTCCTAACTTCAGTTTTATGTTCTTAGCACTTTTACCCGTCATTAGGCCGTCAACTGCAAAACGCCGCTTACGAGCCGCGCTCTTTTTCTGTAAAAAGTGGTTGCTAGTGGCGTGGCCATGCAGTACCTTGCCATTCTTGGTAATGCGTACTCGGTCTTTAGTGCCGCTATGCGACTTTAGCTTTGGCATGGTTAGTGCTCCTTATTACGAAACTTAACTGTTTGCCCGCTAATTGGGGCGGTTGATCGACGGTTATGGTGTCACCAAAACTGGCAACAACTCTGTCCGCAAGCTTAAAACCGAGGTCCTTATGAGCCATCTCGCGTCCTCTATAAAAAACTGTGATTTTAACTTTATGACCTGCTTCCAAAAAGCCAGTCACTTTCCGGCGTTTTACTTCCAGATCATGATCACCAATTTTCAGACCAAAGCGCATTTGCTTTACCTCTAGAGTTTTGGCGTTTTTCTTGCTCTTTTGGAGCTGCTTTGTCCGCTGATAGTTATACTTTCCCCAGTCGACAATCTTGCAAACTGGTGGGTTAGCATTGGGAGAGATTTCAACAAGATCAAGTTCACGCTCCCTGGCTAGATCGAGCGCCTCATTACGTGATAATACACCGAGTTGAGATCCGTCCTCGTCTATAACACGTAGCTGTGAGGCCCGAATAGCCCCATTCAGGCGGGTACTCTTGTTGATACTAATCTGCTCCTTAACTTGCTTTAGCGGCTTAGGTACCATTATAGCAAACTGTCTAACAGGGGTCAACCCTGTGGTAGACTTTTGCTTGTTTTTGTTTACAAAAACATCAGCTTTTACCAGAGTTAAAAGTCAGCAAAAGCTCACCACGGGGTCAAGAACTATAACGTTATTCTGTCTGTTTTTCGGTACTGCAGGGCTTCTGTAATGTGTCCAGATTTTATATCTACGCTTGTATCCAAATCAGCAATGGTTCGTGCGACTTTTATGATACGCATGTAACTGCGAGCTGATATAGCCAGTTTTTCAGCGGCGGTGTCGAGTAACTCTTTTGCTGGGAGTGATAGATTGGCCAGGCGTTTAATTTCTCGATTACTTAGGGTAGCATTTGTTTTTAGTGTATTTTTGTAGAGTTCTTGTTGTAACTTACGG
>CAYIDS010000081.1:0-3489 GCA_964362185.1 uncultured Saccharimonas sp. (SeqCode) | reverse complement strand
GTCGTCGGGGTCGACGGTCATCTCCCAGTGCAACGGCAGGCGGCCGGGGCTGTAGGCGGGCACTCCCTGGTCCTTGACGGTGGCTGCCGCGGTGCGACCGAAGCGGACCGGTCCGCCTATCCCCGGTAACGGCACCTGAGACGGGCGAGCCACCCCACCGAGGCTAGACCGGGTTTATTCGGGTAGTGGGGATGCCCCGAAGATCGGCAGGCACGGCTGATAGTCGGCCCGGTCCAGCCATGACAGCAGACGGGCAAATATCACCACCAAATGTTCAAGGTGGTACAGCCACAAAGCCCGCGCTCCTACCCAAAACCAACCCCAATAGTACCCAAAACACCCTGCAAATTGCCGAGATTCGGGACGGTATTGTTATCATGAACGATGGCTCTTTTCGATCTGTCGTCATGGTCAAGTCTATCAACTTTGACCTAATGAGTCCGCAAGAACGGGAAGCGATTGAGTCGTCTTATCAGGGTTTTTTAAATTCGTTATATTTCCCAGTTCAAATTTTTCTTCGTTCCCAAAAAGTAGATCTGCGACCCTACATTGAAAAACTAGACAAAATTCGCTCCGAGCATGACAACATGCTACTGGCCCTGCTAATGGAAGATTACATAGGCTACATCGATAATCTATCTTTGCAAACCAATATCATGGACAAGAAATTCTATGTGGTTGTGCCTTACTTTCCACTTGTAAATGTGCAAAAAGCCTTAACCCAGAGCAAAAACTTCTTTACCGGTATTGCTAATTTGTTCAATAGCAAAGAACAGCATGTCGTGGTCAACGAACCTGACCTGGTGAAGGCTAAAGACGAGTTGCGAAACCGTGTACAAGCCGTTTTGAGCGGGTTACTGCAATGCGGCGTTCAGGGCTTACCGCTTGATACCCAAGAGCTAATTGAACTTTATTATGATACCTACAACCCCGATACCGCCACTCGGCAACAACTGAAGAACTTCAGTGACTTAGCCGCTCCGATTGTCACAAAAGGTAGCGGCACGGCCGCTCAGCCAAACCTGGACAAGGAACTCCGATGATAACTCGTCACACTCGTTCTCAGGTTAGAGGTTCTAGGTTAGAGGTTCTAGCTATGCATTATTTACTAAAAACTAGCCCCTATAAACTAGCCCCTGCAAGTGAACGAAAGGAGCTTGTCTGATGGCTAAAAAACAACCGCTTGACCCTGTCACCCTTGCCGAAGAACAGCGCCAACGTGAACAGCAAGAAGTAAACCTAGCTTTTCAAAAAGGCATTACCGCCCTACGCGATTTCATTGCCCCAAGCTCTATTGAGTTCTCTGCCACTCACTTTCAGATAGGTACACGTTACGCTAGAACTTATTACGTCTATGGCTACCCGCGCCAAATTTATACCGGCTGGTTGAGCGGCATGATAAATATCGATGAAGTTATGGACTTGTCGATGTTTATTTACCCAGTAGAAAGTCAAGTTGTTTTGGAAAATCTGCGCAAAAAAGTAGGTCAACTTGAGGCTGGTATTCAGATTGATTCCGAAAAGGGACGGGTCCGTGACCCAGGCAAGCAGGCCGCCATCCTTGATGCCGAGGAAATGCGCGACAAATTGCAAGTTGGCGAAGAGCGTTTTTTTCGGTTTGGTATGTACTTTACCATCTACGGTTCGTCAATGGACGAGCTAGAATTTGTTGCCCACAAAGTTGAATCTATGCTTGGTCAACAGCTGGTATATTCCAAGCCGGCGACTTCCCAGCAAGAGCAAGGGCTAAACAACACTGTTCCACAATTCGTAGACCAGCTGCAAATTCGCCGCAACATGAATACTGGGGCACTCAGTACCAGCTTTCCTTTCACCAGTGCTGACCTTAGCCAAGACAACGGCATACTGTACGGTATAAATATGCACAACTCGGGACTGGTTATCTTTGATCGTTTTTCTTTGGAAAACGGTAACTCCGTCGTTTTTGCTAAGTCCGGAGCAGGCAAGTCGTTTACCGTGAAACTAGAGGCTCTACGAAGCTTGATGTTTGGTACTGAAATTTTTATCATTGACCCAGAAAACGAATACCAGCGCATGGCTGAAGCCGTTGGTGGAGCCTACGTGCGGCTGAGTCTAAACTCGGCTACGCGGATAAACCCGTTTGACTTGCCAGTTGTAGTTGATACCGAAGAGGCCGATAATGCCCTTCGTAGCAATCTAATCACATTGCACGGTCTGCTTCGGCTGATGATGGGAGGAGCTCAGGCCCAAATGGCTGCTGGAGCCGGTGGGGGGGCGGCACCAGCCTTATCCCCAGTGGAAGAAGCTGACTTAGACGCGGCCCTAATTGAAACTTATGCCAAAGCTGGCATAACTAGCGACCCCTTGACCCATAAGTCACCACCACCAACCGTCATGGATTTGTATGATACCTTACTGCACATGGGTGGCACTGGCCCACAACTGGCTCAGCGGCTTCGTAAATACACCAGTGGCACTTTTGCTGGCATCTTTAGCCAACAAAGCAATATTGACACCAACAATCCTTTGGTGGTGTTCAATATTCGGGATCTAGAGGACGAACTTCGCCCGGTCGCCATGTATATTGTGTTGAACTTTATCTGGAACAAGACCAAGAGCGAGCAAAAGCGACGTATCCTGATAGTTGATGAGGCTTGGCAACTTATGAAGTACGAGGATTCCGCCAACTTCTTGTTTAGCCTTGCCAAGCGGGCCCGAAAATATAACCTGGGCATTACCACCATCACCCAAGACGTTGAGGACTTTATGGGCAGTCGCATGGGGCGAGCTATCGTAGCCAACGCCAGTATGCAAATTTTGTTGAAACAATCATCTTCCGCGGTTGACGTTCTGGCTGAGGTGTTTAGGCTCACTAGTGAGGAAAAGAAGCGCCTTAGCCAGTTCCCGGTTGGGCAGGGTCTGTTCTTTGCTGGTCAAAACCATATCCACATTCAGGTTGCCGCTAGCCCGAGTGAAGCTGGACTCATCACTACCAACCCGCAACAAATCCAACAGATGCAACAGGGCGAGATAAACCAACCGCAAGGAACCATAGATCTAAATAACAGACTAATGCCAGGAATTTAGAGCCAAGAGTTATGAGTCAAGAAAAAAATACAATCAAGAGTTTTACCGATCTAGTGGCTTGGCAGAAGTCACACGTCTTTGCGGTAGCAGTTTACAAAAACACAGTCGATTTTCCAAGCTCTGAGCAATTCGGGCTAACGAATCAGCTTCGCAGAAGCGCTTATTCTGTTACCTCAAACATTGCAGAAGGATTTGGTAGGCGCACAGTCCCCGACCGTCTACATTTTTATGATATGGCACGCGCTTCATTAGCGGAGGCTCAGAGTCAATTGTTATTGGCTCGAGATATTGGATTTCTTAAAAATGAATCGTTCGACACATTAGCAGAAAAATCAATTACTGCTCACAAACTAGTCACTGGACTTATTAATGCAACTAAAAAGTAGCTATCGTGACTCTTGGCTCGTGACTCTTGGCTCT
>CAYIDS010000080.1:0-3605 GCA_964362185.1 uncultured Saccharimonas sp. (SeqCode) | reverse complement strand
ACGCCTACCAGTGAGCAGGGATTTTTTGGCTTCGGGGGCAAGCTCCGAACCAAAGTGAGAGAACTCTTCCGCCTGACGATAGTTAGCCAGTAATTTTAGCGTTTGGGCGGCTAACGCTTTCTGCCTTTTGTTGTGGCCAACGCCACCGACACGTGTCACACTCAAACCCATGCTAACGGCTGGACGTATACCACTGCGAAAAATGTCCATGTCTAGTATCCACTGACCATCGGTAATCGACATGATATTTGTCGGCAAAAAAGCCGTAATATCGCCACCGGCTGCCAATACGATCGGGATGCTGGTGAGGTGACAGCCATTTTTTTCCAGCCGCCCAGCCCGTTCCAGAAGGCTAGAGTGAGCGTAAAACATATCGCCAGGGTATGAATCACGCCCTGGGCTGATTCCCGATAACAAGGCAACCTCACGGTAGGCTTGAGCATGAGAGGTCAGATCATCGTAGATAATGATGGTATCCTGGTTACATTCTTGCCATAGATATTCCGCCATCGCGCAGGCTACATAAGGCGCCAGATAGCTCATGATAAGCGATTCAAACATGGTGGACACGACAATGATGGCCTTATCTAGCCCACCGCTTGTCTGCAACTGTGTCAGTAAGCTATCAACATCGGTACGGCGTTTTGCGATTAACGCGTAAACCACCACCTGATCAGTCCCTTTTTGATTAACAGTAAGCTGCGTCACCATGGTGCTTTTGCCAGATTTACTGTCGCCAATAACTGCCAAGCGCTGACCACGTACAATCGGGAACAAGGCGTCTATAACCATCACGCCACTTTCGAGTTGTTTATCTAACGCTTTGCGGGCATGCAAAGGCGGTGCCCCGTTAAACACTGGCCAAGCGGCGTCTGCCGCGATTGGTCCCTTACCATCCAGCGGCTCTCCGGTTACCGAAACCACACGACCGATGAAGTCTTTACCCACTTTACTGACGAGTTCTTGATGCACAACGACAGCAACCATACCAGTTTGGGTAGTTTCGGTACCGATATGCAGCACTACCACATGATCCTCAAGAATCTGGTGTACAAAACCTTTGCTACCATCCTCAAACATCACCAAGGCGTGTATATTGCAAGGCTGTAAACCAGATAGTTTCACCAAGAATTTGTCGACTGCGATTACTTCACCAACCGGCTGACCTGACTTTACCAGTCGATCAAAATGTTGGGTGGTGGCGGTCTTACTCACGACTCGGTACCTATAATTTTCTCAAGTAATAGACCCTTCTTTTTGGTAAAATTTTCACGCAAGCTAAAGTCAAAATATTTACTATTTGTGCGCACCGCGCAACCCGCGCCAAGTCCTGGTTGCAAACCAGTCTGGAGCAGGATTAATGGATGAATTTCCTGGCGTAGCCAAGTCATTAACTTTTGCGAAAACAGTGGTGACGGGTCGGCATTAAAACTCATGTGTATAACCGGAGCTTTGGCTCTAACCGTCTTAAGAAACAGTAACAACCGTTTTCGATCGGCCTCTACTAACGGATTGAGCTTGTTCAACTGGACTAACTCGTCCATCAGACGGCTGGTGTTAGGTAATTTGACGGATGTGCCAGACTGACGAATGGCGGCTTGGGTTAGAAACTCGTCCAACACCTCAACTTCTCGCACTAGTCGTCCAACATCAGTCCGACTGACTACAGAAACAGGCAGTCTCAGAGTCGAATCTCCACTATGCGCCATCTGTTATATCCTGAATTATTGCCGCTTTGTTGGTCTCTAACTCCGATAAGATGTATTCTAGCTGATCATTCAAGTCGATCTGGTCACCGATTGCCGATAAGACGTAGTGGTTGACAATATCGGCCATATTTTCTTCAAAGCGTTTTATTAGCCGCGCTTTTTCTTTTGCCAGTTCCTCGCTAAGCTGTGTGCTCATAACCACGCGTTGCTCTTCGATAGCTTTCTGAGTCTTGTTTATCGAGTCAATGGCCAGTTGCTTGGCGTCGGTAATTGATTGTTGATATTTTGTAAATTCCTCGTTCAGCTTGGTGGTTATCTCCCCCTTCATATACTCGTTTAACTGAGAGGTAGTTAGGCGTAAATCTTGTTGCAAAAACATGGCGTTTTCGCCAATAATTTTCTCAAAGTGTAGCCGCCCGCGATTACGTAGCTCTTCCCTAAACTCATTGTTAAAAATGTGCTCTACGTCTTGTTCAGCCCGTTTTTCATAGTTAATCTGGGGAACTTTTTGTTTATCCCCAGAAATTCGAGAGGCTACCCAAATAAAACTTGCGGTTGTAGCCCCCAAACTCCCCAGGATTAAGACGAGTTCTCCGCCACCCACGTTCGCACCCCCACAGCTTTAATCATAAACGTTTTGCTTATGTCAACAATATACCGTAAATAGCCTGTTATGACTAGCCTAAAATGGCCCGACTATAACGTTTTTTTTGCTGCCTAGTTTCCCCAAATGGAGAAATGGGACAAACTGAGTAGCACCAGCGTAAGCAAGCCAATGGCGGCTAACAGGCGCTGAAAAGACACAAATTGTTTGATTTTTGTTTTCGTCATCTGTAAGCCCAATTATACACCCATCCGGATAATTTTTGCTAACGCCTTGACTACGGTACCTACATCACCCAGAGAAGTTGAGCTACCCATAGTAAAACGAAGACTTGACTGGGCTCCGGCTTTGGTCAGCCCGATTGCTGTCAGTACATGTGATGGCTCTTCACTACTCGCGCTACAAGCTGAGCCAAGCGCGCACTGTATACCCATTTCGTCCAGTATCATTGCCAGTCGCTCATTGTCCTGTCCTGGTATGGTCAAATGTACGTTGTTGGGCAAACGATGACTGACAGAACCGTTAATTTTTGAGGATGGTATACATTGAGTCAGCTCCGACATAAATGCCTTTTGCAGGCCTCGCATCCGTTTTACTTCCTGGTGGCGCCGCGACTGCACTAATTGAAGTGCCTTGGCAAAACCAACAATATTAGCCACATTTTCGGTTCCACTACGCAAACCTCTCTCTTGACCGCCACCCAAGATTTGGGGCTTAAGTAGGATGCCAGTTTTTATAAATAACGCGCCGCATTGTTTGGGACCATATATTTTACCGGCGTTAATCGTCATCATATCGACACCCAATCTGTGAGCGTGTAGATCAAGCCAAGCGGACGCCTGGCAAGCATCAGTGTGAAAGTAAAGGGGGAGGGCGTTGCCATTTTTCTGTCGCTTTGTTCTAATCGTTCGCAACAAAGCACTAATCTGTCTTAGGGGTTGGACTGTACCAATTTCGTTATTGGCGTACATCACGCTAACCAGCACAGTCTGGTCATCAATAGCTACTTGCAAGCCATCAAGATCAATCAGACCATCTGGTTTTACGGCGACACTACGCACATCATACTGATTGGCTGGGACCAAAACTGCTTCATGCTCAACCTTGCTTACTACAAGATTAGACTGAGGAAACTGTCGCATGACACCTTGAATGGCTAAGTTGTTGGCTTCGGTACCTCCCGCCGTAAAAACTAGCTCGGACGGTTTGACGCCAAGCCAATGGGCTATATCCCCCCGCGCCCGCGCAATATCGCCAGAAACCTGCTTGGCCGCCAAATATTGAGCCGATGG
>CAYIDS010000079.1:0-3635 GCA_964362185.1 uncultured Saccharimonas sp. (SeqCode) | reverse complement strand
TGATTTTGTTGTGCCCCACCGGAGTGTCATCGCCACTAGGTTGTTTTCGATCTGGTCCACCTGCCATTGGCGCGTCTTCGCTGGTATCTTCTTGGCTCGTTGTTGGCTTCAAAGGTTCAGTAGGAGTAATTGTGGTTGGTTCGGGTTGCTCTAAGACATCTTCTTCCGTTGAAGCAGTTGACTTGACGGTGGGTTCGGCAGACGGGGTTGACACGCCAGACTCTACTACTGCCATGGCGGGCTCGGTACTAGATACAAATTCGCTTATCTGGGCGTCAATAGCTTTTTCTTCGCTGGCAGACGACTGTGCCATGGTGGATGCGATTGAATCAGGCTCCGTGGTTGGAGGTGGAGTTGTTGGGTCAGCTGTTGAAGTTTGTAGGGCTTGGTTGGCTGGACCACGAGTTGTGGCGGTGGTTGGTGGTTCAACCACTGGTGACGACGATGACATGGCTGTTGGCATGGAGGCTGGCTCGGGTTCAGGGCTTGTGGTTACAGGTATAGACGTAACTGTTGGCGGAGTGGTTGGCTCGGGCGCAGGAGCAAGCGGTGTGTTTATAGGCGCGGAGCTAGCCTTTGAATCGGTTGAAGCTAGGTTGGTAGTTGGATCAGTCGGAGTTGTCACTTGACCTTCAAGAACTTCCCTGGCAACTTTCGCAACGTCCTCAAGTGTAACCTGAGACTTGACCAGGTACTTGTTGGCACCGAGCTTTTCGGCTCGAGCTTTGTCTTCGGCTTGCGACAGAGCAGTCATCATAATAATTTTAGTATTCTTGGTTTCGGTGGTGCTACGCAGGATGTCCAGCATGTCAAAACCGCTAATTTTTGGCATCATGACGTCCGCGATTATCAGATCGGGCTTTTCTCGGATTGCCAAAGCCAGAGCTTCTTCGCCGTCTTTCGCGGTGACGATGGTGTAACCTTCTGCTAGTAAGCGGGCCTCGTATATCTCACGTAGATTATTGTCATCCTCGACCAACATTATCTTTGCCATGATGTGTTTCCTGTTTTGCCTTCTCAAGTAATGCTTATGTTAATTGTATTGTATCATGAAATCCTAGGCTGTGAGCGGTGATGTGACTTGTGCCTCGGTTGCCTTCAAGGCCTGAGCTTTTTGGGGGCTTAAACGTGGCAGGTTGACGTAGAAAGTACTGCCCTTTTCCAGTTCACTCTCGACCCATATTCGACCCTCGCTAAGTTCTATTATCTTACGGCTAATGAACAGACCCAGACCGGTACCACCGATGCTAGGGTTTGCCGTATTATCGACGCGTTAAAATTTCTGGAAAAGATGAGAAACATCCTCGGGCGGAATGCCCGCGCCGCTATCTTTTATAAAGAACTGGACAATCTTATCATCACCCGTTAGCCCTATCGATATCTTGCCAGCTTCGGTGTATTTTACAGCATTATCAAACAAATTCGTGATCACTTCACGCAACCTGTCAGGGTCAACCGACGCGTAGTAAATAGGGCTGACCACTTTACTACCCATGCCTGTCACACCAGGACCGTTGACACCTACCAAGAACTCTACCAAGAGTTTCTTTTTTTCGGCTGTGAAGCGTAGGCTGTCTGTCATTTGTTCTAGGAAGGCGCCAATATCTACGACTTGGGGGTGGTTTACTAGCCGTCCGTCTTCAGCCCTGGCACTTGTTAGCAAGTCTTGAAAGAGTTTACCCAGATGCTGTGTGCTCTCGTGTGCCTTTTCCAAGAAGCCGCGGGCCTTGATATCTATCTTGTCGACACGTTCATTCAAAGCTAGCGCCAAATAACCCTCGATGGCGGCAACAGGAGTACGCATCTCGTGGCTGGCAGTACTGATGAACTCGGCGCGTTGCTCTTCTTCGGCTCTTTCTTGTGTGACGTCGCGAAATACGCCCACCACGGCCACAATATTTTTTTCGGCGTCCATAAGTGGTGATACGCTGAGGTGAATTGGTATCTGCCGCTCCGACTTGGTTACTAATACGGCCTGATTGTCTCGATGACCTGCTTTTGACTGGAAAACGTTCTGAAACGGGTCTTGTTTATCCGTATAAGACACTCCCTTGCCATCAATCAGTTTGATGACCGAGCGATATTCTAGGTTTTCTGCTTCCTCGGCCAACCAGCCTGTAATATTGGCCGCCCCACCATTAAAAACCTGAATGACTTTGTCCGCGCCGATCACAATTACACCGTCTTCTATGGCTGATAAGATTATGTCAGATTTGATCTTTTCGGCGTGTGCCGCGTGTTTACTGCCCTGCACCTCTTTGGTCGTTTCCGAAACGACCTTTTTGCGGGTTTTGTGAACATAAAAAAATATGAATGGTATGAAGATTGCTGATGCTATACCCACGCCCAGCAAAATATGCTCGAGGTTAATCGATTGAGTGATGGTAGTATTGTCAGCTAGCAGTAAGTTTTCCATAGCAAATATAGCAGTGCGTAACACTTATGCTTTATTATGGATGTTCCGACTTATTTTTACAACTGCCAATACTGGACTTACTACCCCTGTTATGTTAGTATTTATCAGCTAACAGCTAACAGCTAACAGCTAACAGCTAACAGCTATCAGCTATCAGCTATTTTGTGGCCCCTTCGTCTAGTGGTTAGGATATCTGGTTCTCATCCAGAAGATCGCGGGTTCGAATCCCGCAGGGGTCACCAAACAAAACACTACGCTTTGCATGATGTCGGGTTGCAATTTATGCCAACTAGTAGTTTTATATACAATCATGGGAGAACGAATAGTTTTTGATCTTGTTAAAGCCATCCATGAGTATGTAAAAGACATACCTAGCATGAAGTCTGAATTACATCAGGTTAAAGCATCTGTAGATGAAATCGGTAACCGATTGAAAGTCGTATAAGTTGTTGTACGTGATCACAAGCAAGAGATTCGCCAGCTAAAACATACCCCAGCCTAGAGCTTAAGTCCCTACTCTTGCGATAGGTAATTCTCCCCAGTTTGACACATATCTGGGGCTACGCAGTCGGTGTTTGGGCTGCCATTTGTTACCCAAATCTTCACTAGCGGTACGAATGGTTCGCTTGCCCCAGCGATGGTTTACCATGTCTATAGCTTGCATTCGGGCGGTGGAACGGTCAAAAGCAGACGGCTCCACAAAGCCCAAAAGGTCAGTTTGCAACTGCCCATCTGGTACAAAATCGTGCAGAAATACACCGGCACGGTGGTATGACTGGCTACCTTGGAATATGCCTGTAAATAGTTCTTGGATAGCTCCTAATATAACGCCAGTATCAGCCGTAGGCGTGCCAAATACGACTTCTTGGCTCCACATTTTGTAGCCTGGTTTGAAATGGCTGGTAGCTAGGAATAAACCGGCCCGTTTAGCTAACTGGCTTTCATGACGCAGTCGGTAGCAAGCTTGAGACGTAAAGCTTGCCAGTGCCGCTTCTATGATGTGGGCGTACGAGGTGTCTTCACCAAAGGTGCGAGTGCGAGAAATGCTCTTTTGCGGCTTGCCGTGGCGTTCTAGCGGATAACAGCTTACACCGTTGAGCTCAGCAATCATTTGGCGGCCCCGAATACCAAATAGCTGTTGAGCCAGACGAGGTTTGGCGTGTGCTAGGTCTATGGCTGTATAGATTCCTTCGGCCTTCCAGCGGGGGGTTCCTCGCCA
>CAYIDS010000078.1:0-3667 GCA_964362185.1 uncultured Saccharimonas sp. (SeqCode) | reverse complement strand
TCGGAAACGACCTTGCTTACCTTTGAGCATGTCACTCAAACTCTTGAGACGACGACGTTGACCGGTTGCGGCAACGGCACGGCCACTGCGGGCACTATTATTGTCAATTAAAGCGTCAACCGCTTCTTGCAACATGCGCTGTTCGTTACGTCGAATAACTTCCGGAGCATTCAACTCCATCAGTTTTTTCAACCGATTATTGCGGTTGATGACACGACGGTACAGATCGTTTAGGTCACTGGTCGCAAAACGCCCACCGGTCAGCTGTACCATCGGCCGAAGGTCTGGCGGAATAACTGGTAAAACGGTTACGCACATACTACTCGGTTTGATACCGGCGCGGTGCATACTTTCGAGCAAACGAAGCCGTTTCATTATTTTTTTCTTGCGTTGACCCTTGGCGTCTTCGGCTTCCTTAGTCAAATCAGTAATAAGCTTACTCAAATCTATTTCATCCAACAGGTCCTTAAGCGCCGCGCCACCCATTCCAACTTTTATGAGTTCACGAAGTTCATCTGGCAAGGCGCGGTAATCTGTCTCGTTAATCAGACTGAGCTTCTCTAAACCGTCAAATTGACTTTTTAGTATTTCGTATTCTTTGGTTAGTTCTTCGACTTCTTTGGTTTGCATTTCGGCGAGTGCTTTGATATTGGCTCCGCCAGCTGGCGGAACGGCCTGTGCCTCTTTCTCATATCGCAGTTTGATTGCTTCTTTGGATGCCGCGAACCGGGCTTCTTTGTCGGCTAGTATAGTATCGCGTTTTTCAGAGTCTACAAATTTAATAATGTAGCTGGCAAAATAGGCTACCCGTTCCAGATTTTTGACCGTCATACCTAGTAGTAAACCAATCGCCGATGGCGTACCGTGCAAAAACCAAATATGGGCAACTGGCGCCGCTAGATTTATATGGCCCATTCGCTCGCGCCGCACAATGCTCTTAGTGACAATTTCACCATTCTTGTCAACTGCGGCTTCACGCGACCGAACGCCCTTATACTTGGCATCATGTGGATTTATATCTTTAACTGGTCCAAAAATACGCTCGCAGAATAATCCGTCCCGCTCTGGTTTTTGGGTTCGATAGTTGATAGTCTCTGGCTTGGTAACCTCACCATGACTCCACTCCAAAATGTCGGTTGGACTGGCAACCGCCAAACGCACGGCGTCAAAATCCGCGATGTTTGTACCTGTAGAATATCGTTTCATTTTACGCCTTCTCACTTTCTTTATCGGCCGTAACAAGCGTGGCGTCATCGTTATCATCATCACTATCATCAGTATCGCTAACAGGCATCTCGTCATTGAGATCCATCACCATAAATTCACCCGCCACCGCATCTTCGCTGACATCAACGTCTGAAGCAGGGGGAGCTGGGACCTCAACATCAGACAAATGCGACGCTTCATCCTTAATATTTTCAGCCAGCACCGCCTCGGCGTCAACCACGGCGTCAGAGCTCATCAGGTCAACCTTAAGGCAAAGTCCTTGCAATTCCTTAACTAGCACGTTAAAGCTTTCGGGAACCTTCGGGCCAACAATCTCGGTCTGCTTGATGATTGATTCATAAGCCTTACTTCGACCGTATACGTCATCGGATTTAATGGTCAGCATTTCTTGCAAAGTATTGCTGGCACCATAGGCTTCCAGTGCCCATACTTCCATCTCGCCAAAGCGTTGACCGCCGTTTTGCGCCTTACCACCAAGTGGTTGCTGGGTCACCATGGTGTATGGTCCAGTTGACCTAGCGTGAATCTTGTCAGCTATCATGTGGTTGAGCTTAATCATGTACATGCTACCGACGGTGGTTCTTTCAACAAAAGCCTCACCAGTCCTACCGTCATATAACTGCTGTTTGCCGTCTTCTGGAAGACCAGCCTGCTTCAATAGTTGTTGAATCTTTTCAAGCGGAACACCGTTAAAGGCCGGACTAGCCACCTTCATACCCAGCGTTCGTGCCGCCATACCAAGATGAGTCTCGAACAACTGACCTATGTTCATACGTGATGGCACACCAAGCGGATTCAAAATAATTTCCACTGGTGAACCGTCTGCCGTAAATGGCATATCCTCAACTGGTAAAATGCGAGCAATGACACCCTTGTTACCATGGCGACCACCCAACTTGTCACCAACCGCGATTTTGCGCATCTGCGCCACGAATACTTGGATTTGCATAATCACGCCGGCTTTTAGCTCGTGACCATTGGCACGGCTAAATACTTTTACGCCAACGACTTTGCCGTGCTTGCCATTGCTCATGCGCTGTGAGGTATCACGAACTTCTTTGGCTTTTTCTCCGAATATAGCGCGCAGTAAGCGTTCTTCGCTGGAGAGTTCTTGCTCACCCTTAGGTGTAATCTTGCCAACTAGAATGTCGCCAGGGTGTACTTCTGCCCCAATTCGAACAATTCCGTCGTCATCAAGATGACGCAAAGCCTCTTCCGAAACGTTTGGTATGTCACGAGTAACGATCTCAGGACCTAACTTGGTCTCGCGTACTTCTACCATGTAGTCGACAATATGAACGGAGGTCAGACTATCGTCCTCAACCAGTTTGCGCGAAATAATGATGGCATCTTCAAAGTTGTAACCACTCCATGGCATGAAGGCCACGATCAAATCTTTACCAAGTGCCAGTTCACCTTCAGCGACAGACATACCCTCCACTAGCGGGTCACCCGTCTTGACCTTTTTCCCACTGCTAACGACAACTTTTTGGTTGATGCTTGTACCCTCGTTACTGCGCATGTAATGCTGGGGGCGATAAGTAACGGAACGTGTTTTATACTTCACGACAACTTCGTCACCGGTTGCCTTTACGACTTCACCGGCGGCCTCGGCTGAAATCAATTGACCAGTGTTCTGGGCCGCGTTTGACTCCATACCTGTGCCAACAATCGGAGCACTGGGCTGGATAAGAGGCACGGCTTGACGTTGCTGGTTACTACCCATCAGTGAGCGATAAACATAATTTTTCTCAATGAACGGAATTAGTCCGGCGCTGGAACCAATAATCTGTTTACGACTAGCGTCCATGTGTGTCACGTCATTGGCATCAACCTCTCCCGCCTTCAGGTGGCTTCGAGCTGACACTCGTTCGTTAACAAAGTAACCACTAGCGTCAAATGGTTCACTGGCGTTAGCGATAATGGCTGACTCTTCCTGAGAGGCATCTAGGTATATAACTTCATCTGTGACTCGCGCTTTTATGGGCCAGGTAGCGCGACCTTTGACTGCGTCCAACTTGGTGGCTTGGGCGGCAGTAATTTTTTGACCAGGCTTAACAATGACTTTTCCTTTGACATCGTCCAAGCTAACATCAGCAATTTGACCAACAGCGTTCTTTGCTGTCACGGCGTTGACTACTTTTCGGTAAGGTGTCTCGATAAATCCGTAGTCATTTATACGAGCGTAACTGGCCAAGTTGAGCACCAAACCGATGTTTGCGCCCTCCGGTGTTTCTACGGTACAGATACGACCGTAATGAGTAGCATGCGCGTCACGGACTTCAAATCCGGCACGTTCACGGCTGAGTCCGCCTGGACCCATCGAGCTTAGTCGCCTCTTGTGGGCAAGTTCCGATAATGGATTGATCTGATCCATGAACTGTGACAATTGCGAGCTAGCAAAAAACTCACGCACCGCCGCTACGATTGGACGAGCGTT
>CAYIDS010000077.1:3140-3715 GCA_964362185.1 uncultured Saccharimonas sp. (SeqCode) | reverse complement strand
GAGGGCGTCGATCGCGTTCTGATCGAGGTTGAGGGCGTTGTAAACGACCGTCATCTCGCCATAGCGCAGATCAACAACAAGTCCTGAGTGACCACTGTCGACTCGAGCGGATGCGTACGCAGAAGCGTCAGCAAACCAATCGAAATCGGCACACTCGGGCGAGTCACCTGACCATTGCGAGCCATAACCCCACCAGATCGGCGAGATTTCGCTGGGAAGAATTTCCCCAACAATGTAGCTCACGCTCTTGACACCCACCATCGGGTAGAAGTCGTTGTGACGAACACCGTGTCCGGCTACCTCGATGCGATGAGAATTGTTCCCTTCGCTCCAAGTCCCGTCTTTTTCCAGTCGGCATTGCTGACCGGTGGGTGTTGCCTGTGGCGCTTCGGTCGGTGATGCCGTTGGTGTTGCTCCGTCGTTCGGGCTCGCTGGCGTAGCGGGCTGATCGTCGGGCGTGACCGTCGTGGTCAAGACACAGGTGGGCTCACCTGGGATCTGGTCCCAACGGGTGGTTCCCTCTGCATCGACATATCCCCTGCAACCGACCGGAAGGTCAACTGCGTCGCCCTTCT
>CAYIDS010000077.1:0-3130 GCA_964362185.1 uncultured Saccharimonas sp. (SeqCode) | reverse complement strand
TGAGAGGATTGTCAACATCCAATGAGCACGCGCTGAGCACGGCCATCGTCGTGATTGCCAGTAAGGCAATCGGGTGTTTGATTCGCATTTTGGGGGTCCTTTCGTTGGACTCACATAATCCGTGATTAACGCTTGCGTAGCGTCAGAGACAAGAAGCGGGATGCTTCCACGGTGCCTTATTCGAAGATTGCCTATCTTTAGCAGCGAATACTCTTCAGCCATTGATGAAGCCTTCTTCTTCTCGATCGATTATAGTCTCTACTACCCGTATATCACCTCCTTCCGGCTGTGAGTGGATTCGATAACGTAAACCGAAGCGATCTTTGACGGTTAGTTCCACGCGGAGCTCGAATTGACAGAAATATCAAAAAACTTAAGTCTCAAAAGAGAAAAAAGTGAGCTTCCAAATAGAAAAACAAAACCAAAAAACATATAGATGTGGGGCAGCAAGCGCAAGATTTGTGCCTACAGTTCCACACCCAATGTAATTGATTGTGTTTGTTCCTAATACCCAAATTGTTAAAGAGCCCTTCGACTTCGCTCAGGGTAAACTGGCGTAGCCAAAGTACATTGATGAGCTTCCAGTCTATGCTTAAAGACCGGTCACATCACTCTTACTAAAAACCTAGAACGTTATTAATCAGCAGCTATTGCTGATCTTACGAACCAAGTCTCCTAGACGGTCAAGTCCAGGGTCGAAAAAGCGTGGGACACACGCTTTCTCGGCCTAAGCCTCGAATCCGCCAGCTGGCGGAGATGTGTAACTAATTGGGAGATTTAAGAAGAGGATAAGTAAGGATTTTTTGTGTTGCCAGTAGTCGTCCCTTACTTTTGGCTCTTCCAATCTCCTTAGTTACCCTTTTTTTTAAGATACAGACCTGACGCAACTCCAAACATCTGTAAAGCAAGTAGCCCAAGACCATACTCTGGTCCGGCTTCTGGCTGTGTTTTTACACCAAGTACTTTTTTTTCGATACAGAACTGAGCAGTATCATCGTCAGAAACCACACTGTTATAAGCATATGCCCTGTTGTATACACAGAAAACACCTTGGTCTGCAGGAAGTTTTTCCTGAGTTACGACCTTTGTGTTTACGGTAAAGACAGTTTCCTCGCCTGAATTTAAGGTTAGGTTGTCTGACAGAGTAATGGTACGACCGTTAACATCGTAATTCTTAGCGCTAATAGCCTCAAGAGTGGCTGGAAGGGTATCTTTTACCATGATATTGACTAGCTTGTGATCTGAAGTATTCCTTACTTTAACCTTGAAGGTTACCATTTGGCCAGCATAAAAACGCTGGTCTGAAGATGCAAGATTGTCTACAAATGTAGTTGAAGTTGTCCCACCCTTTGTAGTGACCTTGCTCATTCCAATGGTTTTATCAACCAAAATGGACTCTGATTGGCCACCTTGTCCGTAAGATCCATATTGGCCATATTGCGCCTCAACTGGAAGCATAGAACCTGCAATCAATATTGCAAGAAGAACAAGAAAAATACGTACTACTCGTGTCCCCTTATTTAACATGCCGTAAGTATACTATAAGACTATAAAGATGTCAACTATGGGTCATTTGCACTGCAAATGAGCGGTTAATGGGTTGTGAGTTCACGAGTTAACGGGTTTGTTTTGGTATGAACTCGTTAACACGTTAACGCGTTAACTGACAAATATTGTATAATCCAGGCATGAAATTGAATTCGAAGCAACTGCGAGCACTTACCGAAAAGGAGGCTATCCTTCGGCAGGCTCAGGACAAGAGGCGGCCTATTTACTTCATAGTTGAGAACGTATACGACACCTACAATGTGGGTGGGCTGTTCCGTCTCGCTGATGCGTTAAATGTGGCTAAAATCTACCTTTGTGGAGATACCGAGTTCCCGCCAAATCATAAGATAGTTAAGGCTTCAATCGGGACGTATAAGATTGTGCCTTGGGAGTATAAGAGTTCAGCTAAAGAGGCGATTGACGAGCTGAAAAAGAGCGGTGTTCAGGTTATGGCTGTGGAGCAGGCGAAGGGGAGTATTGACTACCGTGAGGCTAAATATAGCCTGCCATTAGCTTTGATTGTGGGTAATGAGACGAGTGGGGTAACCGAGGAAACTCTTAAGCTCAGTGATCAAATAGTCGAAATTCCTATGTGGGGCGTAAACACAAGCCTAAACGTTATCGTCTCAGCCGCAATTGTGGGATATCAGGCGGTTTGATCAGGATGTCTAAGTACGACAGCGATAGCCTCTCCACCTTCACCAATCAGCGCATTATTATCCCAACTTCTTCCATAAAGGTTTACTGGACGAGTTTGATGCGCCAATGTTTGAAATATGTCCCTAATTCCCAATTGATGTGGTGGAATAAAATGAAACTGACCCTGATGTAATATAGCAAGCCAGTCGTCCGAGTCTGGCTCGTCAGGGTTACCACTCTTCCCTCCCTTGGCGAGAATACCACCGAAAATAGTGTTAATTCCATCCAGCATTACACTTGTTTCAAAATCTTTGTGAATTTCGGGTGCGGTTCGGAGCATTATGCCCTCTGTCGGCGTCACGAAGGTGAGCGGACCCTCAAGGAATTGAAATGGTCCACCTTCACTTATAGCTTCTGCAAACAATTTTAAATGCTTGCTCTTGCGATCTGGATGGATCATCCGGTCGACCAAATTCGCCCCTTTTTCTACCACTAATGCAACGGCAGGTAAGCTGACCATAGCCACTGCAGTTGCAAAAGCGCTTGATGCACCTACGGCAGCAGCCAGCTCTCTACGAGTAAGTTTGTGCGCTGGATTTGTGGGTTTGAGCCCTTCGTTAGCAGAGGTCATATAAGAGATTGCGGGTAAATCATTAAAATATAAGAATGAACTATTTTCTTGGAGTGGTTGGTTTAAGGGAGTTGAGCCTATTTAAGACTACTTTTGCGGTTGGACTTGCTTTGACTGCTTCCGTTGCACGATACAAGATCGACTCTTCCAGAATAGTTGGTGAAACGACACAGGCGACAGCGAGCGCATCTTTTATACTGACACCTTCTACAGGATTAGATCGCGTGAATGGTTTGCCGCCTTTCCTTCGCTCAACCAATGCTTGAAACGCTCCTTGAGCTGCAATAATAGACCGAGTAAGTTTTGGGACAC
>CAYIDS010000076.1:224-3732 GCA_964362185.1 uncultured Saccharimonas sp. (SeqCode) | reverse complement strand
TATCATCGCTCAGCATCAACAAAATAGAAGGAGGCATTGATTTGAACGCCGTTGCCAAAGACTTTCAAACCGCCACCCAAGTTCAGGTCAATATGCAAGACAAAAACAACAAAATATTTGATAAAGCCGACATACTGAGCATCACTTGCGGCACCTCAACTGACCCCAGCTACCCCTGCCATATAAGTGTCCGAGCTTTATTCGCGAAAGACAATCCATTTCTTTACATCAATAAGTCAGGCACAAAATCATGAACAGTAAACGTGTCTACTTTTTGATGATCGGTTTGGTGTTTTTGCTAAGTATCGGCACTATAGGTGCCGTATACTTTGGGGCGACCATTCTAAAACAAAGAACTGTGAAGTTGGTTGCTCTAAAGCTTGATAATCGAGTGCTCGACGAACAACAAACCGCGCTAGTTCAAGCCAACAAAGATATTGCAAAATATGCTGAGCTAGAAAAAATTGCCAAGACGATAGTACCCCAGGAAAAAGACCAAGCCCGCGTTGTTAGGCAGCTAGTCAGCGACGCGGCGGAAGCAGGCGTGCCAATTCAGAACATCACTTTCCCCAGTTCAACGCTGGGACAAACCGAGACCAAAAAAGGCACCGCGAAAACCCCAATTACACAACTAAAAAGTGTCGATGGTATCCCTGGCTTGTATCTTATGGAAATCATCCTGCAATCTGATACTGCCAAACCAGTTAGCTTTGGACAACTCACGGATTTTCTAGCCAAGCTCGAGAAAAATCGACGCACTTCACAAGTATCGAGTATCAGCGTTTCGCCTGACGCCAAAAATCGCAAACTTGTCACCTTTTCCGTAACTGTTAATGTATACGTAAAGCCATGAACATATCACTACAACAAATCTCTCCATCACTGACTAAAATAAGAAAATTCATTGCCCGAAACGGTCTGTTTATGTACATCTTGGTGATGCTCGTTGCTCATAGTTTTTTGGTTGTTAGAATCAACCTGCTAAATCGTTCCGAGCCGACTGATGACGCCGTTTCCGAAAAACTTCAGTCGGTACAACGTCCAAAAATTGAACCAGCTTTGCTCCAAAAGATTCAAGACTTACAGGATCAAAGTGTAGAGGTTCAGTCCTTGTTCAAACAAGCCCGTGATAACCCGTTTAGTGAGTAGCCTCTGGACTGGTCGGGACACTCAGATGTTCGTTAGCCCGTTTCATAGCCGCTGGGTCTTTATCAATATAACGCTGCCGCGCATCCAAAATAATTTTGCCGTAGTAGCCAGGGCGAGGGCAGCACGAAAATATAAAGTTATTCTGTTCTCCGGCCGTTTCGACCCTAAGTTCACCAAAACCGAACAAAGTTGCGAATAAACCTCTCTGATCAGCCGTCACGTCTTCAACGTTTGCCATGGAAAGTTCTGACACTTGGCGATTAAAAATGCCTCTCTGCAACACTTGTGTTAGATTCTTATCGGTTATAATCAACTTGTTTTGCTGATAAACATAAGTTGCGACTATGAGTAGCAAAAGCACCAGCGCGATCACCGCCACGGCCGCAAATGACATCAGGTTACGTAGTGTACTGCCCTCTGCAATCACACTACTTGCCAGAAAGAATATCAGACCAAAGCCAAAGAGAAGGCCTACCGTGACCTGAAAATACAAAACTACTAGACCAAAAGGATGTCGACGCACCTCAGTGAGTTTTGTTTCACCCTCGATCAAGCTTTCAAACCGCCACTGGTTGGGATAGTATGATTGTCCATGCCAGCTATTATATCAGGTTGGTCTGGTTATCTGTTGCCGAGGGTGGCTGTCTTTTACCAAGGTGTTTGTAGGCTTTGGTTGTTACTTTGCGTCCTCTTGGTGTCCGTTCCAGTAGCCCTATCTGCATGAGGTATGGTTCATAAAAATCTTCGATGGTGGTAGCTTCATCACCCAGTATGGCAGATAGCGTATTGAGCCCAACGGGGCCACCTTTATGATTGTCTATGATGGTGTTGAGCAGTAACCTATCGGTAGATTCCAAACCGATTTCATCAACATCCATCATGGTCAGAGCATGTTTGGTTATCATCGTGTCTATGATGCCATCGCCATTAACATCAGCATAGTCACGGACTCGTTTTAGCAGACGATTGGCAATCCTGGGTGTCAGGCGTGAGCGAGTTGATAGTTCCTTGGCGGCCACCATGTCGATTTTGGTCTTTAGTATGTCGGCCGAACGACGAATAATTTGGGCGATTTCTTCCGGACTATAAAACTCTAGTCTGTAGCTGTGGCCAAAACGATCCCTCAGCGGTGCCGCCAGAGCACCGGTTCGAGTGGTAGCTCCAATCAACGTAAACTTGGGCACGTCCAGGCGCAAACTACGGGCACTAGGACCTTTGCCTAGCATAATATCTATCGCAAAATCTTCCATGGCACTATACAAAACTTCCTCAACCGTACGATTCAGGCGATGGATTTCATCTATAAACAAAACATCGCCGTCTTGCAAATTGGTCAGTATGCTAGCCAGGTCTGCCGCCCGCTCAATTGCCGGCCCACTAGTTACCCGTATCTGCGCGGTCATTTCATTGGCAATAACTGTCGCCAGCGTTGTCTTGCCCAGCCCTGGTGGGCCGTAAAGCAGTACATGATCAATTGGCTCACCGCGTTTTTTGGCCGCTTTGATGGCAAGCTGCAAATTTTTCTTTACCTTATCCTGACCAATGTACTCAACAAACTTTTTGGGGCGCAGGGTTTGCTGGAGTTGCTCTTCGTCTGGGCTATCGGCAATCAGATTGGTAATTCGTTCCACAGCCATGTTTACTTACCACCTTTTAGGGCTTGTTTTAGCCGTTTCTCGGTTGATAAATCAGCGTCAACTCCCCGCAAGGCACTAGCCGCGTCGGCCGGACTGTAGCCCAGGGCTACTAGAGCTTGCATGGCTTCGTCCTGGCTACTTTCTGGCAGGTCGTACAAGAAGCCAGTGGCGTCTTCGCCAGGCATTAGACCAACTTTGTTTTTGAGATCTACCACAATCCGCTCTGCCACTTTTTTGCCAATGCCACTGGCTTCAGTAATAAATTTGGTGTCCCCGCTGGCAATGGCGGCTCTAAGCCTACTATCACTTCCCAAATTCATGATAGCCAAAGCGCCTTTTGGACCAACGCCGTTAACCCCTATAAGTAGCTCAAATAATGCTTTGGCCGTTTTACTACTAAAACCAAACAGATCATAGCCCGCTTCGCGTATATGCTCGTATATGTAGATTGAAGCCTGGCCGCCAATGACTGACCTAGATTGGTCTTCGTGCATCAAAAGTACGCCGTAGCCTACACCATGCACGTCAATGATGGTTAGTTCACCATCATGCTCAATAACCTTCCCCATCAACATACCAATCATGCCCCAAGTATACCATCTCACCACCCCAGAACATTCAACAACAAATCACTACGATCGTAGTATGATTGAACTGTGAGTGAGCGCTGTAGCCAGCGCATCGGCGCAGTCATCGGGTTTGGGCACTTCTTATAGACCAAG
>CAYIDS010000076.1:0-214 GCA_964362185.1 uncultured Saccharimonas sp. (SeqCode) | reverse complement strand
ACCAAGCTGAATGCGAACCATCTCCTGAACCTGTCGTTTGGTGGCCTTACCGTAGCCAACCACAGCCATTTTTATCTGCATTGGCGTATAGTCGTATAGTTCTAATCCATTTTGTTGACCGCAAAGCAAAACTACGCCCCGAGCCTGAGCAACCGTCATGGCAGTTGTGACATTTTTGGCAAAGAACAGCTTTTCAACCGACATTATATGTGGT
>CAYIDS010000075.1:0-3769 GCA_964362185.1 uncultured Saccharimonas sp. (SeqCode) | reverse complement strand
CAGTTATTGTGCCAGCCGGTGAATTCACTGTGGTGGGTATCGAACATGGTCCCACATTAATTCTTTTCAAATCTGCCGAGTTTGGTGGCGCGTCCGCGCCGCTAGCATTTACTCCTCGGATAACGGCAATTATATCGTGAGTATTGCTGTCGTACGCCGCCGCAACGTCGTACGTAGCGACTTTATTAACCGTTCTTCTGGTAACCATCGGCTCACTGTCGACGTAAAATTCTACCGTGTATTGTTGGGTTGCAACATTAGGAGAATCGGCATCATCCTTGGTTACCGCTACTCGTATCCGCAATGCTTTGGTGGGAGTTGTCACACACGTAGCAGTTATTGTGCCAGCCGGTGAATTCACTGTGGTGGGTATCGAACATGGTCCCACGGCACGTGGAATACCAATCTGTTTACTAATCACTTTGATGACACCGGCTGAATCCCAGTTCGTAACTGCGTAAGCATAAACCGTGTGTACGCTGTTGTCCTCAAGGGCAATTTCGTTATAGTCAATACCATGGTTACCACCTGGATAATCTGGGGGCGGAAACAGACCAGGATTTGGTCCGCTTGCGAATTTGGTAGAGCCAAGTTTTACGCTCCCGGCGGCACCTTTTGGCCCATCATAAAATTCTACGCTAACAAGTCTGTCTGGCCAATCTGGGTCCTGTGCCCAAGCCCGCAGGCGAGCTCCTTGACCAGCGAAAGCACCGGTAGCACACTGAGCCCCAAAGTCACCTATTGGAGGCTTGTCCGTCACAGGCTGTGGCAAGGCAGAGACAATTATATTTACACTGCAAATCGCGCCAACCCCAACCAGATCTCCTTCCTGCCAGACTCGCCAAGAAAAGCTGTGTGATCCCGGCGTAGTCGGGGCAACAAAACCACCTTCCGTGAAGGGCCACACCCCACCCGGAAATATAATTGGTCCAAAAGCGGTAGTTTTGCCTGGCAATTCCACTCTGTTTTTACCCCACTTTGTATTATTAATGGGGCTTTGGCTGACAAGTTTGTAGCGGTTGACTAGGTTTGATACCAGTGGACGCCCGCCTGTCGGCCAGTTGTAGTCACCGCTATTCGTAACCGTGAAGCTGGCGCTAAAGCTGGCACCCGCAGTTATCGTTGCGGGCGTATTAGAAATACTGCATGAGCCAGCGTCAACTGGTGCACCATCGAAGAAAACACAGACCCCCCAACTACCCTCAGCACTGGTTAGCTCTGTACCTCCGTGAATGGCCTTGGCGTAAAAAAATACCGTCCAGCAGTTCCAGCCGTCTTGTAAGTTTGACAGGCTAGCGGTTTTGCCAACTGGATTGGCGAAAACCGGACGTCCACTTAGATCACCTACACTAAAGGTGCTGGGTAGTGAACCGATGCTCATCGTGGCAGTCGTACCGTTACGCTCTATTCTTGTCACTGTTGTCCTGATATTACCAACAAATGTATATGGAGCGGCTGGACAAATAAGCGAGGTAGCGTACAAATTGGTCGTACCCGTCCGATTTGGATTTGCAGTAATAGTTGATGGGTTTGGATAGACACCGTGTACAGTTTGACCTGATTTTGGCGGATTACTTGGACCGTTGATTCCATTAGGACACCCACCATCAGCAGGATCTATGAAAGCGTGTTCTACAGCGTCAGGAATTAAAGCGTTCCAGCCTCCGTGTTGAGCCAATACTCTACTGGTAACAAACGTGCACAGTCCGGTTACCGCAAATAAAACCACAACGAGGTAGCGCTTTTTAAAACTAAAGTATCGACTAAATTTCATCCCGTACTCACGGGTTTAGGTTTAGTGCCTGGGGAATCATCTAGGGGTATGGGATAGGTCTTTTGCTGGGGTGGGGGTTTAATGAAATCAGCCGGCGGTTCTAAGAAACCGTCACTTTTAGTTTTTGGTGCTTTTCTATATAGCGAATTGTACGCTAGATAACCGCCAAACATTAAGACTAAAATTAACAAACTGGACAGGACAATCCTTGCCCAGGATTTACTCCAATTACTTCTTATCAGCGCACCCAGTCTTGGCTTCATAATAGTTATGGTAAGTGTAGCAGATTAGGTATTTATTCGCCAGACTCCCAAAAGGTACTTCTTTTCTACTGATTATAGCGTCTTCCCTGTTAAACTATTTCTATGAGTTCACTTCAAATAGGCATAGTGGGGTTGCCAAACGTTGGCAAGTCTACCCTGTTTAACGCTTTGACTGACAATAATATTTTGGCGGCTAACTACCCTTTTGCCACGATTGAGCCCAATACTGGCATCGTGCCCATTCCCGATGAACGGTTGGTAAAACTTGCCGAGCTCTATAAATCTGACAAAATTGTGCCGGCCTCGGTAACGTTCGTCGACATCGCTGGTTTGGTGGCTGGCGCGTCAAAAGGCGAGGGTTTGGGCAACCAATTCTTGGGCCATATACGTAGCTGTAACGCGATTGTCCAGGTAGTGCGGGCTTTTGACGACAATGACGTTGTTCACGTAGACAATGAGGTAGATCCCAAAAAAGATATAGACGTTATAAACACTGAGTTGGTGCTGGCCGACCTGCAAACTGTGACCAATAGACTGCCCAAGGTACAAAAAGAGGTCAAAGCAAACCCAAAACTTAGATCTATTTTAGAGACTCTGGAAAAAGTTTACACCCTCTTAGACGCTGGCACGCCTTTGTTCCACGCCAAAGAACCTCTGGATGTTGAGACTTTGGAAGACCTACATTTACTGACAGCAAAACCTGTAATTTACTTATTTAATATGGACGAGACCGGCCTGGCAGACGAAGTAAAAAAAGCATCGCTGGGGGCCTTGGTTACTCCCTCCCCAGCCTTGTTCGTATGTGCCAAACTTGAAAGTGAATTGCGTGGCCTTGACGACAACGACCGCCACGAGTTACTGCAAAGCTACGGCGTCACGGAGCCTGGACTGGTCCAGCTCATCCACGCCGCCTACGACATTCTGGGACTACAGAGCTATCTGACAGCTGGTCAAAAAGAGGTCCGGGCCTGGACTATCACCAAAGGCGCCACCGCTCCACAAGCTGCCGGTGTTATTCACGGAGATTTTGAACGTGGTTTTATAGCCGCACAAATTGTTGACTACGATGATTTTATAAAGGCTGGTTCGGAAGTAGCCGCTAAGGCAGTTGGCAAAGTCCGCACCGAGGGCAAAAACTACGTTATGCGGCCTGGTGACGTAGTAGAATTCCGTTTTAATGTTTAGGGCTACAATTTACGGATGTAATTTAGCTCCTAGACCCGTGCTTTGGCTGAGCCTGGTCTATCCCAACTCAAAGAAATATTGCGAATAATCTTGATCAAATCAGTTCTATCGGGAATATTATTTTCTTCGTAGTAATGGTTTGTAGTAATGTAGTTTTCAGGCACGTTCAAACAATGTATTTCGTCGGCAAACAAACGCATTCTATCAAGGGCCTGCGGACTGGCTACTGGTGAAACAGCGATCAGCTTTTGTATCTTTAGGGACTTCAGGTAATCAGCTACAACGTCCAACGACAAACCGGTAGATAATCCGTCGGAAACGACAATAACTATGTGATGCCTTAAAAGTTCTTTCTTTACCTGACCACCAGCCCCCATAAGTCTGTGCAACTTATGAACCTTTTCCATACGCTGTTGCTCAATAAAGTTAAAATACTCCATACTAAACTCGTCAATTTCACCCGTAGAAAAGGCTCTGTTGTAAGTCATGGCATTTGAGTCCGACAGAGCCGCGAGTGGCGTATTCTAACCAGGTATTTGGTTGTTTT
>CAYIDS010000074.1:0-3770 GCA_964362185.1 uncultured Saccharimonas sp. (SeqCode) | reverse complement strand
GGTGAATATAATGTCAACCACGTCGGCTGACTTATCTGTAAAGCGATCGACAATGAGTTTCAAAATTGGGCGGATGTCATTAGCCGTGGGGCGCTCTGGAAAATGGTCATAGGCGGCAATAATTTCTACCCCTTCAAGTCTAGCCACAAACCGACTGCCTTGGCGACCAATAGTGATAACTTGACTAGCGGCGTTTACGTCATGATCTTCTTTCAATTCTTTGGTTAGCTGTTTGAATAGATTGCTATTATAAGCGCCAGCCAAACCACGATCACTGGTAATCAAAATATGCAAACGGGTTTTGATGGGTCGTTGCCTATAGAGCGGATGTTTGTTGACATCAGTCAGCTCTCGCAAACGGTTCAAGATGGCGTTGGCAAGATTAAAATAGTCCCGCGTTTTCTCGGCGTATTCCTGGGCCCGACGCATCTTACTGGCGGCAACCAACTGCATAGCCTTAGTAATCTGCCTGGTATTTTTGACAGATTGAGTCCGACGCTTTAAGGCAATAGTATTAGCCACGGACGAACTCCGTTCGCAGGGGAGAGGGCAGAGGGGAGAGTGCAGAGCGTTTAGGGTCTGGTGCGTAGTTAGTCATTACGATCTGCTCCCCAAAACTTAGCCCTCAAACACGCTTCCAACAACAAACCGCCTAGTTTTTCATGACCAGTAATGTCCTCAAGCCTTGACAAGTGGACTTGATTTTCAGCCAACAAGGCCCGAACTTCTGTGAAAAAACCGGTTGATTGCGGATCAAGTTCTCCGAAAGCAACTTTAGGCGTCAGATAATATGCAAGTGCTCTGACTGACACAACCTCTGATGGTGAAAAGTCAGAATCAATAATTGAAACAGGTATACCAACCATAGACTGGTGCCAGACGTCTGTTAGCATTGCTGGATCAATATCTGCCATCTATTTAGCCTCAACCTTTTCTTCTACTTTATAACTACCGGCAACGCTACTAGCTACTTTTACAATCTGCTTCTGAATGGCATCGGATGGCACGGCGCCAGTATTTACCGCATCCATGTCTTTCTTGTGGGCTCTGCCAAGTTCGCTAAGCAGGGCAGTTTGAGCAACTTTAATCTTGTTTAGCGGCACGGCGTCAAAGCAACCTTCGGTGGCCGCCAGTAATATAGCGTACATTTCCCAGACAGCCATTGGGCTGTACTGCGGCTGTTTGAGCAGTTCGGTTAGGCGTTGACCACGCTCGATACGATGCTTAGTCTCAACGTCTAGATCAGTCGAAAACTGAGCAAAGGCGGCCAACTCACGAAACTGCGCTAGATTTATGCGCAAACCACCAGCCACGCTCTTAACGGCTTTGGTTTGGGCGTTACCACCAACCCGTGAGACAGATAGGCCAACCGAAATGGCTGGCCTGATGCCTTGATAAAACAAGTTGGTTTCCATAAAAATCTGCCCGTCGGTAATCGAAATCACGTTGGTTGGGATATAAGCGCTAATATCACCAGCCTGGGTCTCGATGATTGGCAGAGCCGTCAGTGAACCAGCTCCGAGTTCATCATTGAGCTTGGCGGCTCGCTCTAGTAGCCGTGAGTGCAAATAGAACACATCGCCCGGATAAGCTTCGCGGCCAGGAGGACGCCTTAGTAGTAAACTCATCTGCCGATAAGCCGCCGCGTGCTTGGTCAGGTCATCGTAAATAATCAAGGCATGTTGTTTATTGTCACGGAAATACTCACCCATAGAAGTCGCGGCATAAGGTGCCAAATACTGCAAGCTGGCAGGATCGGCGGCGCTAGTGGCTACCACAATAGTCTGATCCATGACACCCTCTTGCTTGAGACGTTCAATCAGCCGTGACACCTTGCTGAGCTTCTGACCAATTGCCACGTAAATGTTGATGACGCCAGTCTTTTGGCGGTATTGGTTAATCATGGTGTCAATGGTAACGGCGGTCTTGCCAGTTTGGCGGTCACCAATAATCAGCTCACGTTGACCACGACCAATCGGCACCATGGCGTCAATGGCAGTCAGCCCGGTCATCAGTGGCTCATGCACGCTTTTACGAGCTAAAACACCAGGAGCAGGGCGCTCAACAATGCTAGTCAACTTGGTCTTGATGGAACCCTTGCCGTCGAGGGGGTTACCTAGCGGATCAACCACGCGCCCAATTAGTTCGGGTCCGACTGGTACTTCTAGAATCTTACCGCTCAACCGAGCAGTAGCACCGGCTTTAACCAGTACATCATCACCAAGTAGTACAGCGCCGATTTCATCCTCACCAAGATTTAGAGCAAAAGCCGTGACCGTGCTACCGTCAATAGTTTCAATATTTATCATTTCACTGTAGCCACAGCCACTCAGCCCGTAAATCCAGACTACGCCATCGCCAACCCGAGTAACAACGCCAATGCTTTCAATCTGCGGCTGGCTTTTTAGGTTGTCTATGGCTGTCCGTACGTCGGCGGCTAATTCTTTGATAGATATTTGAGTACTCATGGTTTATGCCTTTCAATCCGCTTCGGTAGTTAATTGCTTTAATTGCTTCAGTTTACTGACAACCGACAGATCCAATTGCCAGTCCAGAGCGCGAACCCGGACACCACCCACTAGCGTCGGATCATGGCGATAAGTAAGATGAGTTTTTTTATCACCAAGCAGGGTCGCTAATTCTTTTTTCGTTTAGTGGTCTAGTTCAAACGCGCATATCGCAGTCGCTTCGGAGATGCCCTCACGGGCAAGTCGCAGTGACTCAATGTCACGTATGATCATGTCTAGCTCTTTCGTACGACGGCTGACTACTAAATAGTTGGCCAAAGCTTGAGCCGTCTTCGTCTGAGTCTGGGTTTCCAGCAAATACAACACTGCCAGAGATAGGTCGCGACGGGTCGGCACAGTCATCGTTTAATACCGCCCAGTAGTCGACTGATCAGATTAGCGTCTTTTTTGGTATCAAGTTTTTCGCCAATGATAGCTTCGGTGGCCTCAGCCACAAGTGCTAAAGTGTCAGCCTGCAATTGCTTACGAGCCTTTTCGACATCGCTGGCAATCTTGGCATGGGCGTCAGCAATCAATACAGCAGTTTTTTTGACAGCTAAGACTTCAGTATCCTTAAGTAGTTGCCTAGACTCGGTTTGGGCCTGGGCAATAATTTTATCAGATTCTTGGCGGGCTTGGCGCAATGCCACGACCACGCGCTCTTCTAACTTGACCTTTTCGGCTTCCATTTCATAGCCAAGCTTCACGCCTTTATCAATGACCTGGCGACGTTCTTCCAGGGTTTTGACAATTTTTTCCAAGGCGAATTTCTTAACAACGTAAAATAAAACCAAAAAGGTGACAGCCTGAGCCAAAATAGCCAATGGGTCAAGACCCAAGGCGCTAATGCCCCCGGCTTCTTCAGCTGCGAATAGATGTGGCAGTACCGACACCATGTATATTAAATCCTCTTCTTACTTTAATAGGAAGGCCCCGAGCAGGAAGGCCAATAGTGCCGTCACTTCAATCATGGCGGCAATGATGATCAACTGATTGGCGGCTTTACCGGCCTCTGGGTTACGCCCAAGCGCATTCATATAACTAGAGCCTAACATACCCAACCCCAGAGCAGCTCCCGCTAAAGAAACCCCCAGCATAATACCTTTTGCTATCGCTGGCGCGCCGCTAGTGGCGGCCTCGGCAAATAAATGAACCATAGTAATATTCTCCTCTTTTTTTATCGCTAATGTAATTTAACCACCGGGCACTGGCTCCACGATCTTAGGAGTAACAATGTCGTTGTGGTCATCAAGTGTGTCATTT
>CAYIDS010000073.1:0-3770 GCA_964362185.1 uncultured Saccharimonas sp. (SeqCode) | reverse complement strand
GTAGAACTTCACTTGGCATCCGTAAACCAATAATTAGTGTGCTGGGACGAGGTTCTTTTTTTGTTACCTTAACAGACATATCGAGATGTCTGGGGTTATGCGCATCTCTTTTTGAAGACTTTGATGGAGCAAAGCTGTAATCAAACAGTAATGCATCTATATACAAACCACTGCCGCCCACCATGATCGGTAATTTACCGCGATTACTTATATCTTCAATTGCTTGGGTAGCCAGTTGCTTG
This sequence comes from uncultured Saccharimonas sp. (SeqCode), assembly GCA_964362185.1. GTDB lineage: Bacteria > Patescibacteriota > Saccharimonadia > Saccharimonadales > OMJO01 > CAYIDS01. Next base: position 3,528 of record CAYIDS010000073.1, on the reverse strand, counting down.
AAATCTGCTACTGTAAAAGGCTCATTAGGCTCAACAATGTCCAAAAGATGATGCGGGATTTCTTCCCTGTCTTGTTTGCTGGGTTTGGCAGTACCTATATCCATGCCCTTGTAGATAGTCCTGGAATCGGCGCAGATTATCTCGCCATCAAACTTTTGGGCTAATTCTAGGGCTAATGCGGACTTGCCCGACGCCGTTTCTCCAACTATGACTATCAAGGGCGGTTTGATGGTGACCACAATAACTCCCCTACGTCCACCGTAAACTGCTCACTGACCGTCACACCTTCAGCCTCCAAGTCTTTTTTGTGACCAACTTTACCGCCTGGATAGCCTGTGGCCAACCCACCGCTTTTATTAACAACTCTTTGCCATGGCAAATTTGGGTCGCCGTAGTGAGCCACACCACCGACAATTCTCGCCGCCAATGGGCTACCACAAAGTGCCGCTAGTTGCCCATAGGTCATCAGCCTACCCTTTGGTATCTGGGAAACAAGTTCATAAACCCGCTCTTTAAACTCACCATCAACCCTACTCATAAGCTAAAACGAACTCTTCGTAACCCGCCCTTTAGCTTCATTTGCCACAGTCTGCAAAAACTCTTTTAGATCAACACCGCCGTGTTTTTCGGTAACGGCCATATCACTTCTCATTCTTGGGCGAACTTGACCAGTCTTGATTTCTTCTGGTCCAATAACAACCATGTACGGGATCTTCATCAACTCAGCACCGCGAATTTTCTTGCCAACAGATTCACTGGCGTTATCTACACTTACCCGTAGTCCCAATTCTCTTGCTTGCCCTGCGACTTTTTCGGCGTATTGTTCTGTTTCTTTCTCTTGATTTAGGGTCGCGATGCGAATTTGTTCTGGTGCTAGCCATATCGGGAAACGACCGGCAGTATGCTCGATATATACACTTAGGAAACGCTCAATCGAACCAAGTAACGCGCAGTGAATCATGACAGGTCGCTTTTTTTTGCCATCATCGGCCGCATACTCTAGCTTGAAACGCTCTGGTTGTACAAAATCAAGCTGAACTGTTGCGACTTGATGTTCTCTGCCAATGGCATCAGTGGCCATGAAGTCTATCTTTGGACCATAAAAAGCGGCTTCACCTTCTTCCTCAAAGTATTCTAAATTGTTATTTACCACGGCAGATTTGAGTTGCTTCTGCGCGCTTGCCCACAATTGCTTTGAGCCAAGATAAGCGTCTGTATCATCACGATATGACAAACGAACGCGCAACTTCATGCCAACAGTGGTGTAAAGTTCATGCGCCGCCAATAACATATTGTTTATCTCTTGCTCAATCTGATCGTCACGGCAAAATACGTGGCTATCGTCCTGCGTAATAGAACGAACTCTGGAAAGACCGCTAAGCTCGCCCGTTTTTTCGTCTCTATAAACAGTAGTTGTCTCTAAATAGCGAATTGGTAGATCTCTGTAACTCCTCTGTTGACTGGCATAAATGCGTGTGTGATGAGGGCAATTCATTGGCTTTAAGACTAATTTGTCGGACGTTTCCTGACTCTTGACCAAAAATAGTTCATCACCAAACTTAGACCAGTGCCCTGAAGCCTCATATAAGTCCGTTTTGGTCATATGTGGTACCCAAACCTTCTGATATCCATATCTCTCACGAAGTTCATTTGCAAAGGCCGTAAGCTGTTCTCTGAGTACCGTGCCACGTGGTGTAAATAATGGTAGCCCCGAACCAACCATGTCAGAAAAAACAAACAAGTCTAACTCTTGACCGAGTTTGCGATGATCACGCTTCTTGGCTTCTTCTAATAAATTCAGGTGAGAACGTAGTTCCTTTTCGGTGGCAAAAGCTACTCCGTATATTCGCTGCATCTGGGCGTTGGTATCTTTGCCACGCCAATAAGCACCAGATACGCGAATCAACTTAAAGGCGCCCACTTTACCCGTGCTCGCTAAGTGGGGACCACGACACAAGTCGATAAAGTCGCCATTTTTATAAAAAGTTACTTTTTCAAGTGCACTATTTCCCTCTGTTATAGTACCCAACTCATCGGCATCTAGATCCTTGGCTACGGTGGTGCCCGCACGCTTCAGGTCATTTAGTAACTCCTCTTTGTAAGACTGCTTGGTTTTTTTTGCCCAGTCGATTGCTTTTTCGATTGGAAGTTCAGATTTTTCAAATGGTTGGTCGGCTTCTATAATCTTGCGCATTTCCTTTTCAAGCGTCGCAAAATCTTCGTTAGAAATAGACTGCTCGCCTAAATCAACATCGTAGTAAAAACCATTCTCGACAACTGGTCCGACCCCAAACTTCACCTCTGGCCACAAGCGTACAATAGCCGAAGCCATAATATGCGCCAAACTGTGACGCATCGCATGCAATTTATCGGTTTTGTCAGCCATATTTCTCCTTGTTCCCATCATAGCATCTCTGTTATAGAAATGAAAAAACGCTTCAAATGCTCTCGCAAATACATTTGAAGCGTTACTTTGGTGAGGGTAAAACACCTCTCAAAACTTCACAAGAATGAATTATACGCATACTGGTACTATTATGCTAGTACTTTAGTATTGTCATTATTACACCATTGCTGTGGATTTTACACCCCCCTGTTATTTTGTTATCATTCAGGTGTTACCTGGGGCAATTAGCTCATCTGGCTAGAGCGCCACATTGACGTTGTGGAGGTGGCAGGTTCGACTCCTGCATTGCCCACCAAAGTATTAAAATGCTAATCCTTATCTGTTAGCACTATTGACTATTTTTGCGTATTCTGTTAACATAACCATGTTAATCGGGAGGCACTCATATTTTGAGTACCACTATGAATTCGCTAGAGGGCTTCAAACTCTTCTATGAGGAGATCAGCGCTACAGCGAAGTCAATGAGTCGTTTACGACGCGCCCGTCCAGCCGTTGTTACTAAGTAACAACGGAATCGGGTGAAGCCCCAGATGAAAATCTGGGGCTTTTACATAACCACGAGCTTGTGCACGACTTTTCCACTAGGTTTTTCATAAGCGTTATGTCAATATGTTGTCATGGTATGTCTATACTGTGGCAAGTCAACTAGCGTGATCAATTCCCGACCTCGGCAAAAAGGTTTGCAAGTTTGGCGGCGTCGCACCTGCTCGGCTTGCGGGGCCACATTCACCACTGTAGAATTTGTTGACGAAAGCCAGGCTTTGATAGTCAAACACGCAAACGAATATCAGCCTTTTTTACGCGATAAATTATACTTGAGAGTCTATGACAGCCTAAAACACCGAAAAGCGGCTCTAACGGACGCTACGGCCTTAACCGCCACTATCTGGTCGGAGCTCGTACCAGCTATTGTCGATGGAGCGATAGAACGACAACATATAGTCGAAATTGCTAATTCTGTCCTAAAACAATTCGACAAAGTAGCCCACACTCACTACACTGCTTTCCACGTAAGGTAGAATTTAGGTTATGGATTATAAAATCTTCTGCTTGTCCTCAGTTACCACCGCTTTATCAGTGACATCAAACTTGTCCAAATACCTACCAAACAACAGCCGTGT
>CAYIDS010000072.1:0-3797 GCA_964362185.1 uncultured Saccharimonas sp. (SeqCode) | reverse complement strand
CAACTTCTTGGCTAGCACGGCCGTAATTGCCGCGGTTAGTGTAGTTTTACCGTGGTCAACATGACCCATTGTACCTACGTTTACGTGCGGCTTGCTACGGTCAAAATTTTCTGCCATTTATGTCTCCTTCTATTATTTTAGAGCTAGTTATATAGTGTTGTCGCGATCCATATTTTGTGTTAGCGCACTAACACAAAATACCCTCATGCGAGCTACCCTGTAAGTATAGTAAAAACTAGCTATCCTGTAAAGTGCTGTCTATCATCATTGCGCAGACTCGTTTGGTTGGTCCAAATAGTCTAAAGGGGCTATGGGTGGCTCTGTCGACTTCAACTCCCCCCGGGAATGGACATTCTTTTAGACAAGCCGCCATATCGCCTGCTGTGTAATCTTCTACCCCACAAAGGACAACATTTCGTTCGGCTGAAGGACATTGGGGTTTAAATTCTATGGGTTGTTGATCGATTTCTGCCGACATTAGCTACTCCTTACGTTACTATACTTTAATATTAACGAACAATCCGTTGGTCAACACCGTTACCACACCACAGTTCTCCGTTGATCTCCACTGGGCCAGTTTTACAGTCCTGACGCGTGTCTTCGAGTAAAGCAATATGCCCAATGCTAGGAGGATCACCATTAACACTTTGGACTCGTTGCTCCTTGCACATTCGTCGTACCTCTCTATCTGGACAATCGCTCCAGCAATCCAAATCTGTTCTAAATACTAAAATTTCTTTGGGCATCACAAATCAAAGTACACCTACTTGGCGTTTTTGGCAATTATGGCTTCAGCAACATGGTTTGGCACGTCGGCGTAGTGATCCAGCTCCATGCTACTGCTAGCCCGTCCCTGAGTAGAACTTCGTAAATTGGTAGTGTAGCCAAACATCTCGCCCAAGGGGACAAATGAAGTAATTTGCTTGATACCGTTAGCAAGATCGTCCATGTTTTCAATCCGACCACGTTTGCTGTTGAGATCACCAATCACGTCACCCATGAACTGTTCAGGTGTAACTACGACGACTTTCATGATTGGCTCTAGTAGCACTGGATTAGCTTTCTTGACACCTTCTTGGAGGGCCATTGAACCGGCAATCTTAAAGGCCATCTCACTAGAGTCAACATCGTGGTAACTACCAAAATACAATTCGGCCTTGACATCAACAACTGGGTATCCAGCCAAAACACCATTTGCCATGGCTTCTTTGATGCCTTCATCTACTGGTTTGATGTACTCGCTTGGAACCACTCCGCCCTTGATGGAGTTAATAAACTCGTAACCTTTACCAGCTTCGTTCTGAGATAATCGAAGCCATACGTCACCATACTGACCACGTCCACCTGACTGACGGATAAACTTACCCTGAACTTCTACGCCGTCTTTGCGGATGGTTTCGCGGTAGGCAACCTGCGGCTGTCCAATGTTAGCCTCAACGCTAAATTCGCGTTTCATGCGGTCAACAATGATTTCAAGGTGCAATTCACCCATCCCGCTGATGATGGTCTGACCAGTTTCTTCGTCAACTCGAATCCGAAAAGTTGGGTCCTCTTCGGCTAGTCGTTGCAGGGCAATGCCCATTTTTTCTTGGTCGGCCTTGGTTTTTGGCTCAATAGCAATTGAGACAGGTGGCTCTGGGAAAGTAATACTCTCTAGTACAATGCCGTTTGTGACGTCACACAAAGTATGACCAGTTGTAGTGCCTTTTAGTCCAACGATTGCAGCAATATAACCGGCACCAACTTCTGTTACATCGGCTCGTTTATCGGCTTGCAAACGGACAATACGACCAACCCGCTCTTTGGTTCCAGTTGAACTATTCAAGATATAACTACCGGCCGTAATCTTTCCAGAATAAACTCTAAAATATGCCAATTAACCAACAAAAGGATCAGTCGTAATTTTGAAAGCCAAAGCAGAAAATGGCTCATCTTCGCTTGGTTTGCGTTCAATTTCTTCGCCAGTCTTTGGGTGAGTGCCCCAAGTTGAGCCACGATCAAGTGGGCTTGGTAGATAGTCATTGACCATGTCAAGCACTTTCTCTACGATAACACCACGCCCATCACCGCCAGTTACCGCAAAGAACTTACCCGATAGCACGGCTGTACGAATGGCTTGCTTGATGTCAGCAATACTCAAACCGTCTTCACCGACTTCAAAATACTTCTCAAGCATCTTTTCGTCTTCGGCAACAGCGTTTTCGATAAGTAGACTACGGTATTTCTTGACCTGATCCATCATGTCGGCCGGAATTTCAGCTTCAACAAGTTCCTTGTCAGTGAAGTCTTTGTAGGTGTAGGCTTTCATTTCAACTAGATCAACAATACCGTTGATAGCCTGTTCAAAACCAATTGGCAAATGCACGGGAAAAGCACGTTTGTTTAAGCGTGCGTGAATACTATCGAGCGATTTGTAGAAGTCGCCACCAGTTTGGTTAATTTTGTTAATAAAGCATATGCGAGGCACGCCGTATTTGTCGGCCTGACGCCAAACGGTCTCGGACTGAGATTCAACGCCCATTTTGCCATCAAATACCACACAGGCACCGTCCAGGACTCGAAGTGATCGCTCGACTTCTACGGTGAAGTCAATGTGCCCTGGGGTGTCAATAATGTTGATCTGACTGCCCCTCCAAAAACAAGTAACAGAGGCCGCCACGATGGTGATACCCCGCTCGCGCTCCTGAGCCATCCAATCAGTCGTAGTCTCGCCATCGTGTACGGCACCAATCTTGTGTTTTAGTCCTGTGCGGTACAAAATACCTTCCGTAGTGGTGGTTTTGCCAGCGTCAATATGAGCAATAATGCCCAGGTTTCTAATATTCTTCATTTCAGTTTTTTTCTCTGCCATATTATGTCCTGACTAATTTTCTCCGATATAATCGCCACAATCAATATTTGAAATTATAACTGCCATAGCTCTTGCGTATTGATTGCCGCAATCGGGGTATCGCCTACCATCTACTTCATCTACAAAACCAGGTCTGATTCCGCTGCATTCGCCTTCAGACATGAGCTTTTTCAGACATTCTTGGATCGTGCTTTTAAAAAAAGGCTCATTATCTAATTTGCCCGCTACTGCGTTAAAGTGTTCAACATTTGGACACGCTTCACAAGAATTAGAGCCACTCATAATACTAAAACCTGGCAAAGTGGGCCCATTCGACTACGCTCAGGGAGCGTTTTGGGCTTTTGTTATGTGTATCGTTAATATTCATCATCGTGTAGTCCTTAAAATCTCGCAAAATGCGCAAAGGCTCTGTTAGCTTCGGCCATCTTGTGTGTATCTTCACGTTTTCTGACGGCTGTTCCGGCATTGTTATAGGCTTCCGTGAGCTCGAGTGCTATGCGATCTTCCATGCTCATACCCTTGCGGGCGCGAGCCGCGGCAACAAACCACATAATTGTTAGGTGAGTTTGACGCTGACCCTTAACTTCAAATGGAATCTGATAGTTAGCACCACCAACCCGCCGAGAACGAGTCTCTACGTGCGGTTGAATGTTTTTTATAGCTTGATCAAATACGTCAACTGGGTTTTGCACCTTTAGTTTGTCAGCGGCCTTTTGCATTCCGTTATAAACCAAGCGCTCAGCAATTTGTTTTTTTCCGTTTAACATAACTCGGTTAATGAGTCGCTGAACCATAACACTGTTATAAATACGATCTGGCTTGATATCACGAACTAGTGAAGCAGTTTTTTTACGAGGCATTAAGCGATCTCCCTTCGGTCGATTACGCTAGGGATGAGGGTTGAGGGTTGAGGGTTGAGAAATCTAAGACGTAAGCTCTATGCCCT
>CAYIDS010000071.1:0-3829 GCA_964362185.1 uncultured Saccharimonas sp. (SeqCode) | reverse complement strand
GTCGTCACCGAAGTAAGGCGGCTGACCGCTAGATGGATCCCCATGTAAAGCCGGATCGCTAAAAGCCGCGAACGCACCGTGTCCGGAGTTGCAGACATCAGAGACTGCTGCTGGTGGGTTATAACCTGGGCCAGCTGCTAAGGCTGAGGCTGCCATAACTCCGACAGTAGCCAAGCTTGCCAATCCCCCAATAATCATTTTCTTCATATTTGCTTTTTTGTGTTGCACACCCGTGTGAATGTCGTATCGCATAGACACCTCCTTATTTAGTATTTTTATTGTAGCACCATAAATTGGACCTGATAAAAAACTACAACAGTCAAAGGCGGCAATCACAAACGAGGAATTACATCTGTTATACTAGCCACAGCGGGGGTGTAGCTCAGTGGTTTAGAGCACTCGGCTCATAACCGATTAGTCCCTGGTTCGAATCCAGGCACCCCCACCAGACTTGGCAGTTTTAGTGTCGAGTGACTTAATCACCTCATATGCAGAGCCTAATTTAGCGGTTCTAAAACCTTCACCGAACTCGTAAGCAATTCCGTCCGGAAAAACAAGGTTTTGGAACCGTCTTTGTAATTGTAGGGGTGCGAAACTCCAATACCGCGACACATTGCTCATAAAATCAACGGCTACATCAATTACGACCTCTCTGTTATCAACGTCTTGTTCAAGTTCAGACCTTCTGAGACGTAATACGGTGCGTTCACTGTCGATTTTCGTAAGTTGTGCTTCCTTGTCGGTATCGCCAATTTTACCGTCAATGTATAAATCCATTACGCGTTGCCTTTTAGCATCTAGTGCATCAAGGTCTTTGCTAATCTGTAGCTTCCTTTGGTGAAGTTCTTTGTATTCTTCGTTCCACCGATGCAGAGTTATTTTTTTGAATAAAGCTAGGATATGCTTTTCGGGTCTTACGCTTTCCAACAGCGTCTTGAATTCACCGTGCATAACTTCTCTATCAACGCTTACTGGTTTCCCTGTTTGGGAAGTCCGACAGCTGGTACAGCTATATTTTGGATAGTATTTACTCCGGCCTTTAGGTCTGCTGCCAGTCAATGCAGCATCGCAATGAGCGCACCTAACAAAGCCAGCTCTTAATGGCCAGTCCGAGTCTTTTTCCTTGCGGAGTTCCCAGCCTCTACCAGATAAAATATCTTGAACATCGTAAAAAACGTCGTCGCTTATTAGCGGTTCATGCAAAGCACGCAGCAATTCGCCAGAATTTCGGCTCTTAACACGTGAGATATAGGCGGAATTACGTAACAGGTTAACAAGTGTTTGTATGGCAAGAGTTCCACCATTACGGTTAGTTAAGCCAATTCTTGCCGCGAACTCAGTTATTTGCCGATGGGTGTAATTACCTGTTTTGTACTCGTTGAAAACTTGGGTTACTAATGGCGCCCGGAGGTGGTCTTTTTCTAGAGTTGGTCTGCCCAAAGAATCTTTGATGTTTCGGTATCCAATCGGTGCGTAAAATGGCCAACCGCCTTGCTCGACTCTAGCATAAGTGCCGCCCTTACTGCGCTCTGCTCTAACCTCGTTATCAAACTGCGCGAATGCAGCTAGAACGGTTTCCATTAAACGTCCTGTGTTAGTGTTCTCAATCGGCTCTGTAACGGACAAAAGCTGTACGCCGAACTTTATCAGCAATGCTTTAAGGGTTAGGTGGTCTTCGGCTCGTCTAGCGAACCTATCAACCTTCCAAACAATGAGTGCGTCAACACTGCCTTTGTTGGTGCGACAAAAATTCAGCAGTCTAAGCAGCTCCTTTCTGTCTGCCGTCTTTGCCGATACGCCTTCCTCCCGAAAGACTTCCAAGACCTTATATCCAAGACGCTCTGCAAAGTCTTTACAGGCCTTCTCTTGGTTTTCTAGGCTTAGGCCGGTCTTTGCCTGCTCGTCAGTCGATACACGCGTATAAATGATGGCTGTGGGCATTACAGCACCATTGTACTACAAAGTTGATGCATGCTCACTGGATTTTAGAACCTTAAAGTCTCTAACAATGATGGTTGCTATTTCGTCCAAAGAGTTAATAAGTTCGAGTACATCAGCATCATTCATGCCTTTGGCTCTCTTACCGAGTGTTTTTCTAGCTTCTTTAACAGAAATAATCGGTTTACGGTCAGGTGTGAACTGACTATTGTTGGGTCGGTTATTTCTATTAACGATGCTTGCCATAGTTCTTTAGTTACTTCCTGCTCATTTGTGAGCAGTCAGAACTAATGGCTATATATATTTTCCCCGCCTATAACATGCTTGTAAATAGTCTGTGAGCCTTTACTAAAGTTCTATAGCAAGCCCTAATCTGTTGAGGTCTTGGAGTGCACTAAGGATTTAGCTTAAAAGGCCAATATACTCAGCTTTTTTCAGCTCTAGAATTCAACTTTTTTCAACCAAGGGGACAGCATTTGACAGCTCTAATGTGTAGCGTTTCGTAACATATGTAGTTAGCTTTTCTTAGCACTTTTTAGTCATAAGTTGGACATTCTTGGACAGAAATTTTTTGTGCCACACAAAGCTGAACTAATCCAGTAATTATTAAGTACCTGATTATAGTTAGCGGATGCCTATAGAGTGACTATCCCTTCATGGCAAGTGAGCAGAGTATAATCAGCTTATGAATAAATTTTGGATTACTGTAGTCGTGGTAGTATTGTTGGCTTTACTGGGTGGTTCTTTTTACTGGTTCCAGCTGAGGCCAACTCATATACGGAAGTACTGCGAACAAAGATACCCATCGACCATGGGCACCAGAAATAATCCCAGCTATGGAGCTAATCATTATGCAAGCTGCTTGCACGAAAACGGTTTGTAGCAGTTCTAGATAGTTAACACCTTGTCGCTGTTTGTCCTGTTCTTTTGGAACGGGCTGGGAAGCTCGCTTAATTAGGCGTTTGAATAGTTTCTTGCTCATTAGCCTTATTTTACTCCAAATTAGAGGTGATTGTTATAATTAGAGCATGTCTGCCAGAAAAATTGCCTACATTTACTATTTCGATGGAATCGATGAACCTAAAGTTAATCATGTGATGACGATATGTACAGACATTATCGCCCAAGAATCTCCAGACGAACTGTATTTTCTTATTTCTTCAAAGGGAGGTGATGTTAAAGCAGGTATTACACTTTATAATTTTCTAAAATCGATACCGCCTAAAATCACTATGCACAATATAGGAGCGATTGATTCGATTGCCACAGTAATTTTTGCAGCAGGCGATAAACGTTATGCGGCTCCGAACACAACCTTTCACTTTCACGGCGTTCAGGTAAACGTAACAGCACCTGCTCAATTTGGGATTAGTCAAATTAATGAAATAAGAAGTTCAATTATTCAAAACCATAATCAAATTGCGGAAATAGTCTGCGCTGATACGGGACTTGAGAAAGAGGAGATAAAAGAACTATTTAGGCAGGGAGAATCCAAAAGTACTGACTTTGCCCTTGAGAAGCGAATTATTTCTAGGGTTTTTGTTCCTAGTGTTCCGCTTGCTGGGCCGGTAATCACTATCAACCACAGGAACCCTTAAATCTTTACGAGAGTCTGAATAAGGTGTCGTGTATTCAATACGAGCCGTATTAATGGTTCTCTTTAGGAGTTTATCTGCTTGCATACTAGTTCCTTCCTATTCTATCACTTACTTGGTGTCGTGGGGTGGTCGTCAATAGATGGTTCAACCCAAGCCCCTTATTCTGTTATCCGATGGTTGTTTCATTACCTGATAAACTTGTAAGAGGTAGGCTTTTAGTGGTGCTATGTCGACCAATAGATGCCCACCACTCGACTCACTTTGTTCGCTCGTGGTGAACCACTCCGAACTTT
>CAYIDS010000070.1:0-3846 GCA_964362185.1 uncultured Saccharimonas sp. (SeqCode) | reverse complement strand
ACAACGTTGACGGCTATTTTAAACGTCTTGGCAATAGTTTGGTTGCTACCGTCGGGCATTTTAATAGCACTCAAAAAGAACTGGGCAGAGTAGATAAAGACGTTGTCAAGATTGCCAACGTGGCGAGCCAGATTGAGCCCCTGCTGATAGACAAACCGCACGACCAAAGTGACGACGAATGAAAAATAAGACACCAAGAATACTTAGTACGCAGTGGTTTAGTTGGTTGCTGATAGTCGTTGGCATTGTCGGGCTATTTTCTTCGACGGTTTTAACGCTGGATAAGATTCACGTATTAAAAGATCCAGCCTACAATCCGGCTTGCAACATCAACCCAATATTTAGCTGTGGCTCTGTTATGCAAACCAAACAGGCGGAGATAGCTGGTGTTCCAAACACATTGGTTGGGTTGGTAAGTTTTCCTGTTTTGATTACGGTTGGGGCGATGATGCTTTTTGGCGCGCGCATGAACAGGCGTTTTTGGCAGGTCTTTCAGCTGGGCATTTTGGGCGGGCTTGGTATGGTGATTTATCTGTTTTTCCAGGGAGTGTACCGCATCAACGCGCTTTGCATTTACTGCTTGGCGACCTGGGTGGTGATACTACCACTTGTTTGGTACACCACACTCTGGAACCTAGCCAACGGGTATATTGTTTTGCCAAAGAAAATTGCCGGTTTTAAAGATTGGGCTATTCGTCATCACATTGACGTGATGATAGTGGTGTACATAGTATTGTTGGCGGCTATTTTAAACCATTTTTGGTACTACTTTGGTCAAGAACTAGGTTTTAAGTAAATCAACCACTAGGGCGGCGGTCCAACTGAAGTTTTGGGCTCCGGCTGGTTCGCCAGTTAGAGGGTTGAAGTACTCATTGAACTCAGCCGCACGCACCATTTCTAGGGTTGATTCTTTTAGCGCGTCGGCGTGGTCTTTGAAGCCGTAACGGTTCAAGCCGTCAATGATTAGCCAGTTTGTGTTGACCCAAGTTGGACCTTGCCAGTAGCCAGTCGGCTTGAACCAGCTGGAACTAACTGGTACTGATGGAACGGGGTAGGTTGGTCCAAACATGTGATGATTTTCCAGGTGTTTGACCAGCTGTTTGGCTCGCTCCTGAGTAATACTACCAGCGTAGAGCGGTAGCAGCGTGGCGATGCTGGATTCCTTCAAGGGACGGTGGGTAACGAAGTTACGGGAATAGTATTGATTGGTATAAGGGTCCCATAACTCTTCTAGCGCCGTTTCGGTTCGCTTCATTTGCCCCGTCAAATCGTCTGGAATTTTCTGACCAATCATTGTGGCTATTTCATGCAACTGGTTATTGGCGCGTATCAGGATGCAGTTAAATGACAAATCTTCGATGGCGAATAACGAATGGGCTAGGATTTTGTTGATGTCATAGTTTTTGCGTCTGAGGCGGCGTTGAGTACTGAATAGCACCAGGGCTTCTATGGCATCTAGGCGCTGTTCGGCGGGAATGCGGTGTGTGTCTCGTCGAAAAAGATTGATGACGGGCTTTAAATGAGCCTGTTCAATCAAGCTTATCCATAATGGCATAGAGTGGGTATGGATTTCGTTCATCCATGGCGGTGTGTTGTCTAATCCTGTTTCCCAGGGGTGGATCTGGAGCGCCAAGCCCTCGTGATGCGGGTCTCGTTCACGGTATAGCCACTGGTGGTGTTTCAACGTAGCTGGGTAAATCGTCTGGTACCAACTACGGCGTTCTGGCTTTTTTAGTTTGTTGCCGACTTGCACCACCGCTTCGGCAAGCATTGGTGGCTGGGTTATCCCACTAGTCACGACTCCGTCTGGCGAACTGGGGTTCAACCAGCTTCGCCATATCCTCTGCCAGACATTGTGATGTCCGTTGGTTTGACTATCGCCAAGAATCATATGAGGTAACATGCCATTTGCCCACTGTCCGCGTACTAGACTAAGCAGTTCCGTCTGGGCACGGTCAATGTCTAAGTGGCGCAGACCGATGGCGATAAAACAGCTGTCCCAGAGCCATTGATGTGGGTACAACCCCTCGGCGGGAATAGTAAACGCGCCTTGATCGTTCATCTCTAGAACGACCCTGGCTCCCTCTAGTAATTCCTTGTTGTTCATGACTATGCTAAGTATACATGAGCAGGTTAGACCCAGAAGCCTCTACCTGTAGTTGGTGAAACTGAGTGGGAAGTCGAAGCCTTGGGCTTTTAGGAGTTGCATGACGGCTTGCAGGTCGTCTTTGCTGCCGCTGGTTACTCGTACTTCGTCGCCTTGAATCACGGTTTTGACCTTTGGCAGTTTGTCACGGACAAGGCTGGTTATTTTCTTGGCTTTGTCTTGGTCCAGACCTTTGATAAATGGTACTTCTTTGGTCGTCTTTAGGTTGCTTGTTATGGAATCTTTGGACACGTCAAGAACTTTCTGGCTTTGAGCCCGGCTGGCTAGTTTTTTGCGGACGATATCTAGTATGGCATCTATCTGCCAGTCGCCACTGCCGGTTATTTTGAACCCTGTTTTGTCGTTGTCTAGCCACTCTAGTAGCGCGGGCGTGCCCTTAAAGTCATAACGATTGTCGATTTCGCGCATGGCTTGGTCAAAGACATTGTTCATCTCTGCCTTGTCATAATCACTGACTACATCAAAAGAAAAACTTGCCATATGCTAATCTTATCAAAAACCAGCGTGTGCGTCTTCTAGGTATTGCAAACTGACTGATTCTTTGATGTTGTTTGCATGCGAGCCGATTTCATATGGGTAGACCCCATTAAAACTGGCCAAGTTGAATATCTCGGCTGGCTGACCAACAGCTCTAATCATTCTGCTTAAAGAAAGGAAACCGAGTGCTTTAATATTCCATTTTTGTCTAATTTGTTCGGGGGTTTTGTGGGAAGCTATTAGAAGCAGTTGATCGCGGGAATCGACACCAGCATGATCGGGGTAGCCAATTGGTGGCGAGGCCGATAATACTATTATCGACAGCGCCCCATCTGCCTCCAGCTCCGGAATTAATCTATCCATTGTCGTGCCGCGAACAATTGAATCCTCGTGCACTATTATGTGCTTGTTTTTCACAGAACCCTCCACAACACGAAGCTTATATTCGACTGTTTGTCGTTGTAAATTGACTCCTTTCTGCATAAAACTTCTAGCAGGCGTATATCTGTCTCTTTCTATTGCGGACTTAAACTCAAGGCCAAGTTTTTGCGCGTATGCCTCAGCAATTGGCATGGCTGTATCTGGTACTGGTACAACTAAGTAGTCCTTGTCGGTTAGCGGGTACTGGTCGGCTAGTTCTTCGCCAAATCTTCTACGGATGGAGTCGATAGACTCACCAAACTTTAGACTAGTCCGATTGGCTAAGTAAATAATTTCAAAAATGTCTTGTTTTGGGTTGGGGTCAGCAAGCTGAAATCGTTCTAGCGATTCGCCTTGCATCACGATCATCTCGCCCGGCAGTACCTCTCCAATATACTCAGATTCACCACTTCTGAAGGCTCGTGTTTCAGAAGCGACCATATGTCCGCCTGGTATTATCGCTAATTCAAGTGGCCGTATTCCAAGTGGATCTCTGAAGGCTACGGTCAGATCGCCATGTATTGCCACACAAGAAAAACCACCCTGCAGCATAGGATAGGTTGCTCTTATAGAATCTGGTAAATCCAAACCAGAGCTAACATTTTGTCCAATATCGTATGCTGCTGTTTCGGTGTCATTTAAATGTGAGATATCGATGTTCGTTTTGTCTAAAGACCGCCTGAGTTCGCTCATTTCAGATAGCTGACCATTGTGCCCTAGGGCATAGCGTATATGCTTCAGCCAAACAGGCTGCAGATGCGGGTCCTCAGTATCCGTCGACC
>CAYIDS010000069.1:0-3963 GCA_964362185.1 uncultured Saccharimonas sp. (SeqCode) | reverse complement strand
TGTACGACCCACAAAATCAGGAGAAATAGTGCTAGCCCTAGCCCATGTTTTGATAATGGTGCGGTCTTCAGAACCCAAGGCTGCAACTTTCTTTGCCAGCTTTGGATCGATAAATGGACCTTTTTTGAGCGATCTAGACATGTGGAACCTCTATTTCTAGCTCTTGCCGCAGTAAGCAAAGTGGTAAATCCGCTACAGTATGAAAAAATCCTTGATGGCGACTATATAAGTAGCCTTCATCTCCTGAGAGCATCCGGCGTGCTGACTCGAGCTCTAAATCGTGGTAATCCTGCTGTGTTCCAGCAGTCTCTAGCATAGCTTTTCCTTCTTCTCGTCCTGTGGAGTAGTGGTCTCTGATGGCGGATCGGTGTTCTAAAGTTTCCATACGTTATTTCCTCTTCGCCGCATGGCGGCTCTTTACTATAAACTTAGTGCTAACTTTGCGGCGGCGAGTCTTAAAGCCCAGTGTCTTCTGGCCCCAAGGTGTTCGGGGGTCTTTTGCCGTACCATGACGACCACCATCACCACCACCGTGTGGGTGGTCGGCGGCATTCATAACGACGCCGCGAACACCAGGACGAATGCCCTTGTGTCGGTTGCGGCCAGCTTTACCAATCTTTATGTTCTGGTGTTGTTCGTTACCAATAACACCAATGCTGGCTGTGCATTCAACATGAATCATACGAACTTCGCCACTCGGCAAGCGTACTTGAGCATACGCACCTTCTTTAGCCATGAGCTGGGCACTGGCGCCGGCCGAACGCACCAGTTGGGCGCCACGACCGGGCTGCATCTCGATAGCGTGCAAGACACTACCAACAGGGATATCCTTCAGAGCCAACCGATTTCCATTTTCAATAGCAACTTCAGTGCCAGCACTGATTTGTTGACCAATTTTCATACCGTTTGAAGCAAGGATGTAGTGATAAGTACCTTTGTCGTCTTTTATCCGTGCAATGCGAGCACTGCGATTTGGGTCATACTCGATTGCCTCAACACTAGCTGTAGTGCCGTGCGCCAGTTTGAAGTTCATAATACGGTAGAACTTGCGTACGCCACCGCCACGATGTCTGGTTGTAATGCGACCTTGGTTATTACGACCACTGTTCTTTTTCTTGATAACAATCAGAGATTTTAGCGGCCTTTTAGCGGTAACAGTATCAAAGTCTTGGGTTGTCATGCCTCGTTGACCGGGAGTCGTGGGGTTGTAGAGTTTAATAGACATTATTTTTTATCCTTTTTATCAGCCTTGGCAGCGGTTTTTTTGGCTGCTTTGGCTTCTTTAGCTTCGGCTTCTTCTTCGGCTGCAAAAATTGGAATGTTCTGATTGGCAGAGAGAGTAACATAAGCCTTTTTAATATCAGAACGCGAACCATTAACGGCCCGTCCGTTTTTTCGAACAGATCGTTTTGGTTTGCCCTTCACATTCATAATGTTCACAGAGATAACACTGACGCCAAACTGCTGTGAAACAGCCGCTTCAACTGTCTGCTTGTTGGCATCACTGGGAACAGTAAACGCATATGTATTTAGTTTCTGGCTAACTCCGTACGCCTTTTCACTCAAACGTGGGCGAAGTGTCATAAGCTTAGTCATTATTGCGTACTCCCCAGCCACTCGGTGATAATTGGTAGCGACTTCTGACTGATAACAATCTTGTCGGCGTTCATAATGTCATAGACATTTAGGTAAACAGCGCTGGTAACTTTCACTTTGGGAATATTGTTGGTGGCACGTTCTTTGGCAGGGTCTTTTTGACTAACAACACAGAGCACTCGGCCTTTTGCGCCAATTTTGTCTAGGAATGCGGCCATATCTTTGGTTTTTCCGTCCATGGTCATAAAAGTCTCAACAACCAAAATTTTGTTACCTTCAACAGCCAATGATAGAGCCTGTGAAATTGCCTTTCTTTTGGCAGTTACGTTCATCTTGTGGAAATAGTTTTCTTCGCCTGTTGGGCCAAAAACTATACCACCACCACGCCAGATTGGGTTTCTAGATGATCCAAAACGGGCGCGTCCGGTACCTTTTTGCTTCCAAGGTTTCTTACCACCGCCACGGACAAGTCCGCGAGTCTTAGTAACAGCCAAGTTATCACGACCGTTTGCAAGGTAGGCAACGTAGGCTGCCTTTACAAGTTCATGATTTTCTGGGACAACGTCAAATACGGCTTTGTCTAGTTTGGCCGCAGTTGTGGCTTTACTGCCTGTTTTGGTAAAAGTAGCAACCATGCTAACTCGCTCCCTTGATCAAAACTATGCCTTTGCGAGGACCTGGCACAGCACCAGTTACACCAATCACTTCAAGTTCTGAATCAACCATGGCTACCGTTAGATTCCGCACCGTAACTTGT
The DNA here is from genome assembly GCA_964362185.1 of uncultured Saccharimonas sp. (SeqCode). GTDB lineage: Bacteria > Patescibacteriota > Saccharimonadia > Saccharimonadales > OMJO01 > CAYIDS01. The sequence goes on along the minus strand of CAYIDS010000069.1, from coordinate 1,610 downwards.
TCATGCCCCATCTGTCCCGCCATTTTTTTCCCCTTGAAAATGTGTTGTGGGTACATAGAACCAATAGAGCCAGGGCGGCGATAACTACGGCCACCATGCGTCTTGCGACCCCGGTGGAAGTTATGCCGTTTGATTGTTCCCGCGAAGCCCTTACCTTTACTGGTAGACGTTACATGAACAATGTCCCCTACACTAAAAACGTCGGCCGCTAAAGTTTGGCCGACGTTCATGTCCTGGGCAATTTCTGGGATGCGGAACTCACGGACAATTTTTGGCTGAGATTTGGCTTTTTTAAAATGTCCGGTTAGTGCTTTACCCATCTTTTTAGCCACTTCAGTGCCAAGTTGTATAGCCGTATAGCCATCTGTGTCTTGGTTTTTGAGGTAGGTAACCGTGTTGGGTTGAGCTGAAAGCAAGGTAACAGCCTGCACGATACCATCTTTTGCGATGGTACTTGTCATGCCGATTTTTCTGGTGATTAATGCTTTCACTCGTTCCTCACTATTACTTCTACAATCAAGATTTTGATTTGACACAAAAACGCTTGGTGTCTGCCAGTTTCTACCCAAATTTGCGGCCTGCGCAAATGGTAGACTTGGCAACTCACCAAGTTCAAAATTCTTTATTTACCGCTACAGAGTAACATTTTAGCGTTACTCCTGTCAATATGTTGTATATACTACATTACTTGAGTGCGGTGATGTAAATGCCTGTCTGGCTCCAAAAACCAATCAGCATTGCCATCAATAAAATGGCATACTCAATTTTTCGGTCTAATCGAAAATGATCGTGCATCGCGAATAACAGACCAATTATCAGCCCAGCTGGAATTGGTATCTCTTTAGTTAGTGAGGGGTTGACGATACGAATCCACTGGGCGCCCACTATCAAGTACATGACTATCTTAAGCAAAAAGGCACTGTCTGGTTCAATTTGAACCTTCTTTCGCTGTTTGCTTTTGCCCATATCTTGATTTAACCACAGTCTGGATTAACTAACAAACCGCTTATGATTTAGCAAAGCCTTGTGAGCCTTGTGAAATTGTGAATGCATGGGTTTAGGAAGACTACTCATGGTAAACCAGGCAAGTTCACTAACTTTATTGGGTTCGCCAATACTGACACGGGCTGGATCAACCTCAACTAAATGCACAATGGCAATCCAGTGTGTCTTTTTGCCTTTGTGCACTCGGAGAGCATCGTATGTCGTTAAATACTCAACACCTATCGGTAGCGTCAGGAGTTCCTCGGCTATCTCACGCGTGATGGCATCTATGATACTTTCGCCAAATTCAATAGCCCCACCAGTTACGTCCCAGTGGCCTTGTTCGTCACGGGCTTTTGAACCGCGTTTTTGCAGTAGTATTTTGCCTTTGCCATCATGCACGACGGCGACTGCCGACACGCCAATGTGGTCAACGCCTCGCTTTCTGTCACGTTTTTCAGAAGCTACTTTTACCATATAAAAATGTTAGCACACCGAGTGTAACTAATGATTACATTTTGATTTCGGCGCCTGTCCTCCAAAGCCTTGGCGACGGAGGAACAAAGCCTGTTACATCTTAATTTCGGCATCGCAGCCGGCTTGTAACCTCAAATTCATCAATGAAT
>CAYIDS010000068.1:0-3968 GCA_964362185.1 uncultured Saccharimonas sp. (SeqCode) | reverse complement strand
TTCTGTTTACAGATGGGGTTGTGAAAGAGGTCTAGTCTTGTTTATACGTCTTCCACACTCATCCGTTGATGCCAGGTTGCAACTAGGACGAGGTGAAATGCATTGTTTACAAGAGCAGTTCTAGCATCTATAATTGCAAAGTATACGTAAAAGAACGGAGAAGGCATGTTTGGTAAAGTCGAAGAACTGCTACTGGTTTTACTTATCATATTACTCCTGTTTGGAGCCAAGCGCATCCCTGAACTAGCTCGCAGTATTGGCAAGTCCGTACGCGAGGTCAAAAAGGGCTTCAGTGGCGAAGATGAAGAGTCCAAAGACACCAAGTCAAAGTCGAGTAAGTAAGCCCGTAATCGAGGGTAAAATAAAGACAGGAGTGGGGGTGAAATCAGAACCACAAACCTTTCAACACCACGTCCAAGAGTTGCGTCGTAGAATATCGTGGGTTGTTCTTGCGGTGGGGGTTTCGGGCGTATTGGGTTATTACTTTAGACTGCCAATTATTGGCGTGCTACAGCACCCGCTCAAAGAACCTTTGTTTTACTCATCGCCGGCTGGTAGTTTCAACTTTGTCATTAAGGTAGCTAGTATAATCGGAATTTTTGTGGCACTGCCAGTCCTGGTCTACCAAATCCTACGGTTCATCGAACCGGCCTTGCCAAAACGCATAAAAACCAGCACCATGACCAAGCTAATTATTTCCTCGTTTGGGCTAGCCTCTTTGGGAGTGGCGTTTGGCTTCTTTATAATGATTCCGACGTCGCTTGATTTTTTTAGCGGTTTCGCGAACAACCAGATCAAGCCGCTCATATCGGCGATGGAATATCTAAACTTCGTTTTGAACACCCTAATTACCTTTGCGGTTATTTTTCAGATACCCCTGTTTGTGTTATTTGTAAATAGTATTAAACCGACCAAGCCAACAACATTACTGCACTATCAAAAACACGTTATAGTGGGAGCATTTGTGCTGGCACTGCTTTTGCCGTTCACTTATGACCCGGTATCACAATTCGTTATGGCAGTGCCTATTATTTTCTTGTTCTACTTGTCGGTTTTACTGCTCTGGATTAACCAAAGTCGTAACAAACCGGCCAGGGTTTTTGAACCACTCGTAAAAGTAGCTCCGTTACTTATCCCTAGACCAGAACCAACCCCAAGCCTAGTCCAAACTTCCCCTCGTTTTGTTCAGGCGCGCAGTATCGATGGCTTTGTTATCACAAAACGACCCTTGAAAGTGACTAGTTCAGCTGAAGTGCGACCTTCAACCGTAGCTATACTGGACTTACGCAAAGCTCCCACATCCCAAAGCCAAATAATCTCGGCCAATAGCAGTTTTTCTTCTCTCGATGTAGCTAAGGCTACCTCTCCTTCAGATAAACCACTCTCTGCTCTAGTTTATTTACCCTTGGAACGTGGGATTTTGCGTAAGTCCAGTTTACCCAAGCGACTCCCGTTCCCAACTTTTCAAACAAAATCACACCGTCCACGCTTATCTATTGATGGAATCAGCCCACTACTTCGCGCCTCCTGATAGGCTAAGATAACCCTAAGATAATTTGCTATTGCAAGTTCAAAATGTTTACGCTATACTTTTAATTGTTAATCTAAGTAACAAACAAAAATGCTCAAACAAAAGTTCCAAGAGTTATTAAACAAACCTATGACACGTGCCGAATTTTTGCGTAATTTAGGGTTGCTTTTGCTGGGTGTTATTGGCATTCATAACGCTCTTAATATCCTTTCGTCCGGTCAGTCCACAACTGTTGTCAACCAATATGCTATGAACGCCCAACGCGGCTTTGGCGGCGGCAAGTTCGGCGTTTAGTACAGCCTGATTCTCGAAACACCCCTGATTGTAACGACCGAAAGAGATACTTCAACACATTTCAAGCCATTACAAGGTTCAACCTTGTAATGGCTTGAAAGTCAGGGTAGCACAAGCTTTATTATTCTTTGATAGAATTGTATACTTACTCCTATAAGGGAGTACGACTAGCTAATGCCTCAAAGATTACCGATTGTAAGTGGTGACGATGGCCAGTGGGGCACTATTCTTAATCAGTACCTCCAAAAAGAACATTACGACGACGGCACCGACAACCCAGTCAATGGCGGTCATGAAACAATAACCATTCGGGCTGGTACTACTGTGGCTGGAACAGCGCCCCTAAAGTTTACCTCCGGTTCGTTACTAACTACCGCCGAGGCGGGTGCGGTGGAGTTCTTAACTGACGCCTATTATGGAACCATAACAACCGGTGCTGCCAGGAAAACCTTCGCATTTTTAGAAAGCCCAACCTTCACAACACCAACCCTGGGCGTGGCAAGTGCCACAACCATCAATAAAGTTACTCTAACCACACCTGCTACCGGATCAACCCTCACCATTGCCGAAGGCAAAACCCTGACAGCCAGTAATACCTTGACGTTTACCGGCACAGATAGCAGCTCGGTGGCTTTTGGAGCTGGTGGTACGGTTGCTTATACCTCCAGCAACCTATCGGCCTTCGCGGCAACTACTTCGGCCGAATTAGCGGGAGTTATATCTAACGAAACAGGGTCAGGTGCTTTAGTGTTTGCCACCTCTCCAGCTCTAGTTACTCCGTTACTCGGTACTCCAACATCAGGTACTTTAACTAATGCCACGGGGCTACCTATCTCAACGGGAGTATCTGGACTTGGTACGGGTGTAGCTACCGCATTAGCTACACCAAGCTCTGCCAACATCGCGGCGGCTGTAACGGATGAAACTGGCTCTGGTTCACTGGTCTTTGGCACTTCTCCTACCCTTACAACCCCGATTATTTCTAATCCAACTATGCGAGCTTACGATGGCTGGATTAGTGATACCAATACGTGGGTGTTTGCTTCTGCTACCTCCTTTACAATTTCTGGAGTTGACGCCACTGCCTACCTACCGATTGGGACTTTAGTTAGTTATAACGATGGGGCGGTGGATTATGGAGTTGTAGCGACCGTTTCTTTCTCGACCAATACTACGGTGACGTTAATCTCGAATGATGATTACACCATTGCCAACGCTACCTTAACTGCTCCCAGATACTCTTACGACGTTAGGCCACAGGGTTTTCCGAGTGGCTTTACTTTCACAAATACAGCCACCCATACTGGATTTTCGGCTAACCCGACTAACTTGCTATATCGATACACCACCATTTCACGAACTTGTTTCATGACCATTGTGCAGGTAACTGCGGGGACTAGCAATGCTACTACCAAAACTCTAACCATACCAGTGACGGCTCGTAATATCACATTCTATGCATGGGGCGCAGCCAATCGTATTGCCGTTGACAACGGTGTTACTTTGACTGGAGCTTCAAGGGCACAGATTCTTGCAAATGGTACAACCGTCGCACTATCGACAGATATGGCTGTAGGAGCTTGGACTGCTTCAGGTAGTGCCCGTTATAATTTTAGCATTTTTTACGAGTTTTAGAGGAGTGATTGTATGATTAAAGCAAAAATACGAAATAGGTTAGCTCAAGAAATAGAAGATTATTTGGGAGGTGATCCTGTTGAGCGTGGCGAAAGGAGAGTTGGTGTTTATCCCGGCGTAGAAGTTGTTTATTATGATCCTAATACAGGCAAAGAGTATGGATCTGCCTCCTATTTTTTGCGACCACGTTCAGCCTTTGAAGTAATGGATGATGTAAAGACATACGTTAGAAAGGAGATTGCTAGACTTGAGGCTGAACGGACTACCTCAAAACAACCCATTGCCCAGCCATTCCAAGCGTCTACTAAAGACGTATCAGTCCGTATTCCTAATCAAATGCGTGACTTTGATAATCTTATTGGTAAAGATATCGAGTCAGCTTAGTAAAAGCCAGCTCCAGCGAGATCCATGCAATATGATACTATTACACAGTAGTTGACTTTTTTGAATAATGCATAAAGGGGAGTAAGCCATGGATGAGATCAACGAACTAAAATCCCAAGTATTT
>CAYIDS010000067.1:0-4052 GCA_964362185.1 uncultured Saccharimonas sp. (SeqCode) | reverse complement strand
ACGCCACAAGTCCGTAGACCTTGGTACGTTGCTCAATATCAGTAACGATCGTTATGGCCGACCAACTGACGTTGCTCATCAGCAACGGGCTCAAAGTATCTGGAAGAACTTACAGAAGGATATTTACAAGAGTAAGTACATCGGTTGGTATTGCACCGGTGACGAGGCTTTTTTTACTGACGCCGTCGTTAAGGAAAACAAAGGTGTTTGCCCAAACCATAACCGTGCTTATGAAAAAGTTGAGGAAGAAAATTATTTCTTTAAGTTGAGCAAATACGCCCCGATGATACAGCAAGCTATTAACAGTGGGGTTTTTAGGGTGTTGCCGACCACTCGCAAACATGAGATTTTGCAGATTATCAAAGATGGGTTGGAAGACATCAGTATCACCAGGCCAAAAGAAAAAATTGGCTGGGGAATCTCCGTTCCCGGTGACCCCACCCAGGTTATGTATGTCTGGTTTGAGGCATTGATGAATTACATCACTGTGATTGGCTATCCGGAACACGCTGACTTCAAGGCATTTTGGCCCGCCAACGTTCAGGTCATAGGCAAGGACATCATTCGCTTTCATGCGGCTATATGGCCAGGTATGTTGTTGGCGCTTGGCTTGCCGCTACCGAAAACTCTTTACGTACATGGTTTTATTACCGTGGAAGGCAAAAAGATGAGCAAAAGCCTTGGTAACTACGTCGCGCCTGTTGATATCATTAAACAATATGGTACAGACGCTTTTCGTTACTATTTGCTCCGACATATCCCAAGCTATAATGATGGGGATTTCAGCTGGCAACGTTTGCATGAGGCTTATAACAACGAATTAGCAAATGAGCTAGGAAACGCCGTACAACGCACGCTTGCCATGGTCAATCAGTACCAAAATGGCATCATTGGTGATGTTCCTTCCGCCGAGCATGATGTGGCGCAGTACCACGAGGCTCTCGATGTCTGTCATTTTGACAAGGCGCTGGACGAAGTATGGGAACAGGTCAGGGGGTTAAACCAATATATAGACGAACAAAAGCCATGGGAGTTACATAAAAAAGGTGAATCCGAACACTTACGCGACGTGTTAGCCTATCAAGTGAGCTGTTTGCTAGAAATAGCCAATCTTTTACAGCCTTTTATGCCAGACACGGCTACGAAGATTCGCTACGCATTCGAAGAGGGTATTATTAGACCGCTAGAGACAACACTGTTCCCACGCCGAGAAACAGTTCACCTACCTCCTCCTAAAACGTCCGAAAAGCTCGATAAATAACCCACCGACTTAGCAGTGGCATAGGTGTCCCGCCAATTGTCTCCCAGAAAAACCTAAGATGTGATCCACTAGCCCTAAGTTCTGGGTATTCGATGAACGGTATGTACACGCTCGAGAGCGGACTATATTCAAATGTTCTCATAACTAAAACCCTCCGCATAGCTTACGTTTATCTACAATTTTTATCTTCTTTTGTTACCCCCTTTGCTAGTTATTGTGCAATGCACACTAATACTCTCATTGTACAAATAGATAGTGTCTTGTCAACACTATTATAGAAAATGCTTGTGTATAACTTAGTTTCTAAGCAGTTAATTCTAGTTAATCAAAACCGCGTGACAGATACTGGAGGGCTAGCTTGTTGAACTTATAGAGACGAGCCGGTCGATGAGCTCCTCCCATGTGAAATTCACCAGTTGGATGGATAAGGCCAAGCCCCAGAAATTTTTTTCTAAAGTTGCGTTTGTCTAACACTTCTTCTAGGACAGCTTGGTAGGCATCCTGTAATTGTGAAAGAGTAAATAACTGCGGTAACAATGCGAAAATAACGTTTGTGTATGATACTTTGGCTTTTAGGCGTTGATGGGCATAAGTGATGATTTTGTTGTGGTCAAAGGCTAGTTCGGGCAGTTGTTTTACAGAGAAAAATTGTGAATTACGATGACTTTGGGTGGCTTTTGGGGTAATGTTCTTGCCGATGCCTAAGTAAACCACCGAGACAGCCGGTCCCTCGGGGTTACCAATGACTGTATCGAATGTGTAGAGCTGCTCAATAATGCCTAGCTGATTTACTCTAACACCGGTTTTTTCGACCAGTATTCGCGTCATTGCTTTATAAGTTGTCTCTTCGATTGGGTCAAGCCCGCCCGGTAGAGCCCATCTGTCCTTAAACGGGTTACGCTCACGTTGCGTCAACAGAACAGACAACTCATTGTCTATGAGTTGAAAAATGACCCCGTCAACGTACACTTCGGGTGTCTTTACCTCATCCATCAACATACTAAACGTAGATTGTACAGTAACTAAACATTTAGACCTAATATTCAGTCACGCCTTTCCCACTCATCCATCGCCCCAGGTCACACCTATGGCGCACGCAAGCTCTCACTCCTCACTCACCATAACCATAGTTATGCTTTGTTCGGATTAAAACTTTCATACGTCCTAGGTGCAACCAGGCATCAACGGCTAAGTGGGAAAGGTGCGACAGTGTAAAATAAGTGCATGGAGTTTGTTGATACGCATTGTCACATACAATTCCCGGATTATGAATTGGATCCGGAAGAAGTTATTAAGGCCGCTACAGACGACGGTGTTACCAAGATAATGGCTGTTGGTTGTACGTTGTCAGACAGCCGGGCGGCAGTCACTATGGCCCAGAATAACCGCAACATTTGGGCAAGTATAGGCTTACACCCTCATGAAGGTTCAAAATATGTCCATGATCATGGTGCTCTGCAGCAGTTTCATGAGCTGGCCAGCAAACCAAGGGTCGTAGCCATCGGGGAAACAGGGTTAGACTATCACTATAACCACTCAAGTAAGCAGGATCAGATCAAGTTACTACGTTTTCAGTTGGATATAGCTCAGGAGCACGGGTTGCCTCTGATATTTCACATCCGAGTGGCATTTGAGGCATTTTGGCCTATTTTTGACTCATACAAAGGTTTAAAAGGTGTCGTACATAGTTTTAGTGCTCACCGGGAACAGTTGGATCAGATACTGTCCAGAGGGCTCTATGTGGGGCTGAATGGCATCATGACTTTTACTCGTGACCAACGTCAGTTGGAAGCGGCCAGAGCCGCACCTTTGGATCGTTTGCTACTCGAAACAGACGCTCCGTTCTTGACCCCTGTACCATTTCGTGGTACAATCTGTCAGCCAAAACATGTGGTGGAAACGGCCAAGTTTTTGGCGGAGTTGCGTGGTGAGTCGTTAGAGCTTTTTGCCGCTCAAACGACGCGCAATGCAACCACACTGTTTAGGTTATAAAAATTATGAATACAACTACACAACAACCATATGATTTCTCAGAGAGCGCCCATGTACCGAGCGGTAGTGCTTATGAATTAGATCGCGACCGTCGGCGTTGGGCTATACGTTCCGCTGTGCGTGGGATTGAATTAGCGGTTCAGGATATTCGCATAGAGAGCACTAGTCAGATTACTTCCGCCCCAGAGCCGCAGCCTGAACAGGCGCCAATCAACCCTCCGATTGCTACTAATGACGGCATAACACCTGACGAAGCTGGTATTTTATCAAACATAGAGGCGATTCACGCCCAAGCCGAAGAAGACAGGCGGATAGCCAATGATTAGGAAACTTCTTAGCACTATCTCTGCTCAAAGACAGGCTGAGCGCCGCGTTGAGCTGTATCGAAACCTGATTCGTCACGAAGCCAAAATAGGTGGGCAAATCTTTGGTGACGTTGCACCTGGTGGGCGACGTGAGTTCTTCTGCCTGGATGAGCATACCTGGATTTGGCACGAAGAATGGCTTGATGCCACGGGGACACGTCTTACCAAAACAACTAGGTACGATGTTCGACCAGATGGATTAATTATTAAAGCCCAAGATGGTCATCCATATCAGGAAGTGAATTCCAAAGAGGCACTGCGACTGTACCATGCGGCGGTAGAATATGAGCGACGCGTAAATTCCGAGCTATACGCCTTTGCCGTCTAGTACAAGACCTCGGATGAAGACCATTTATTTGGACTATGCCGCCGCAACGCCTATGCACCCAGAGGTAATTAAGGTCATGCGACCCTACCAAAGCGATAGTTTTTAT
>CAYIDS010000066.1:1241-4052 GCA_964362185.1 uncultured Saccharimonas sp. (SeqCode) | reverse complement strand
CTACGGGTACGACCAAAAGCCAAGAAAACAGATGATAAATCAAACCAGCTGTTACCGTTTCGCTATTAACAGGTAGTTATGGATTAGGTCTAAGCTGTTTTCTTAGTTCGACGGCTAATTCGGCCACCCTTGGCGCCAGCAATACGAGCCAGCTCACGGTTAGCATAGAAACCACCGGTTCGACCAAGTTTGCCACCCTTAGCGCCGATCTTCGCGTAAAAATCAGAACCGTACTTAGTCTTGTTTGTTGAAGCGGCTGCTTTGCCGCCAGCTATTGTTCCAGCCATTGTAAAATCTCCTTTGATTTAATAATATTCACCTCTCAAGTGATATAAAAAGAGTCTTCCCCTAAGGAAAAACCCTCTTTATATTCTTTCGAATACGCTTATGATAGCACTTGTTATTGCTTATGTCAACAATATTTTACTAAAGGCGCATAATTCCTGTTGACTAAGTTTGATCGGTGTTTTATGACTTAAAACGCTCATCAAAAAGACGCGAGTTTCGCACTTAGCCATTGATGCCAGATTGCTCCTGGGCGTACGTAAGGCTTTCAATCTGAGGGAAGAATAACCATAGTTATGGTGAGTGAGGAGTGGGAGCCTTACGTACGCCCAGGAGTGATATGGGGCGATGGAAAAGAGTGAAAGTCGTGTAATAATAAAACATGGGTAAAAACAAATCAGACAGGTACTAGGGCGGTCGCCAGGAGGGCGAGGTTTTTGTAGGCACTAAGTGCGTACGCAAACCTGCCCTCCCAGACGCCCCCACCAGGAGTTAGACGCTAGATCGCATCTTACCCCTAGATTTTGTTGCCCCAATCACCAAACCGCCAACTCCGAGAAGTGACAGTCCGATCATGAACTGTAGCGTACTACCAGCTCCGGTGTACGGTAGTTCGTCGATCACAGGTGTGGTCGGCGGAACAGTCGTTGGTGCTGGTGGCGTTGGAATGGTTGTTGGTGGTGTAGTTGTGGGCACTATGCAGTCGTCGGGCTGACCAACGATTGCGGTGCTTACATCCATTTCTTCACCTCTGGGAGAAAACAACTTGATGCTGAACGGTAATGATACCGATTCAATCTCAAGACTGTCGTTATCCAGAAGTGCTTCTATGTCCCCGTCGTTAACGATGACATGGAAGTTACCTGCCAAGCCGTCGCGGTCGATGGTTAAGACGCCATTGACCCTGTTGTCGCAGTCGACAGAACCGTTGAAAACGGCGCTAGGTGCGGGAACGTGACATTCCTCTTCTGAGGGTGCCGTGATTGATTGCTCATCCACGAACTTACCCTCTTGGAACAACTGAACAGTTACTGTACCACCGCTAGCAATAGCCAGCCTATCTACGACCTGAGTCGTGTTGGGCTGCAGTTTACCACTGAAAAGCACGGTGTCGGGCAGAGCTACGAGTTCGACGAAAGTCGGCTCGTTGCCATCACCAGAGATGACGGTGACGCTGACGTCATTGTCATCACATTCCGGTTGCTCGATACTCCATTCCAGACCAGGGAGGATGATGTCCTTACAGCTTTCCACCGAATTGGTGGTGACGTAGCGGACATCGCTTCCCTTGTGACCATTGGCCCACGACAGATTGAACTTGACCTGACCGGGGAGGAGGTCATTGTATTGCTCAAGACCAAGCTCGAAGCGTACATTATGACCACCACTCTCGGCGATGTCATCCAAGCTGGTGACCTGCATGTCCCGTCCTTGGAAGGTCGCGGAGACCTTCATGTCAAGTTCGGGGTGGTTCTTGGGCTCGGTGTTGATGAACTCTGCGTTCACCATCACACCGGAACCACTGGGATTGCAGGTGGCGGTTGCCGTCTGCTCGGTTTTCCAGGCAAATGCCGAAGTGGCATTTGCCAGAATCAAAGTGGCTACGAAGCCACCGGTTACCAAGATCTTCGTGAGTTTCACGAAAATCACCTACTTTCTGTTGGGTGGGGGGGTGCGTAAGATTGCTCAAGCGTAGAGCGCAAGAAGTTAAATACTAGCATTTAAATCCTAGCGCTCTACGCGAACTCTCTCTATACCTATCTGATTTGTTAATGTTCTAACAATTAAAAAACCTGGCATATTAAAGGTTGCCAGGTATAAAAGAGATTCTCAATTTACACTTGCCAGCCCGGTTTCGCTGTTAGCTCGGCGTATCCAAAGCGACCAATTACAGGATACGTTTCATTGCTGCTGCCCTAGGTTAAATTGTTAACTGCAAGATTATAACACTATGGCGATAAATTGTCAATATTGTTGCCCTGTTCTGTTCGTTTGACAAATTTTACTGCTATAAAAAGCATAAGCGTCTTGCGTCGGCGTTGAAGCCGGTGCTACACTGAATACGGAAGTAATTAATTAAAAAGGATAAGAGCATGAAATCCTCAAATCAAAATGGTCTAGCCCATATAGCCATTATCGTAGTTGTGGTTGTACTCGCGGCCATTGGCGGTGTTGGTTATCTTGTGTTCGCCAAGAAGAACGACTCCAAGAGTACTCAGAAAGATTCAACATCAACGTCAATAACACCGGCATCTGATTCTACAGAGTCTATCAAGGTTACTGATGAAAATAACGTTAAAGCAGTCGCTAAAGAACATTTTGCGCTAGTTTATCAAAAGAAAATCGAGGAAGCATACAAAACCACTTGCCAGGAGTTCCAAGACTTGACGTCTTACTCTAAATTTCAATCCTCTCTGAGCGGTGCTGGATTTCAAACCATAGACCTTTCGGCAGTCGAATACACATCTGTTGATGTCCGCAATAACCAGGCTAAAATCAGTGGTCCTGTCGGACCACTAAACCCAA
>CAYIDS010000066.1:0-1231 GCA_964362185.1 uncultured Saccharimonas sp. (SeqCode) | reverse complement strand
TCTAATCTTAGAGTAAGCTTATTGAAGAAAAACAGTCAGTGGTGTATCTACGGCTACGATATTATATAGAATGATATTATGCTAGTGCTTGCGCTTGGCTATAGTTTACTTACAATTAGTATTGATGTCAGGGATTGAACGAGGTTCAAATAGCGAAAGAAAGAAACTTTATGTTGGGTGTGCTCTGTCGCTGGCACCAGAACCTTTCAAAAATGAGGTAGAACAACTAAAAGAACGTCTCCGCAAAGACTGGGACGTTATGGAATTCCTTGGTCTGGTTGACGGAACCGAGGTTGATGTATACGAGACAGACATTATCCTAAATGTTGGTAACTGTGACGCTTTTATTGGTATATGTGACGAGCCTAGTCTTGGGCTAGGCTGGGAAATGAGTCGCGCTACAGTACTAGAGAAGCCCACTCTGGCCGTTGCCCATGTTGGCTCTAGGGTAACACGGCTGGTGCTTGGTGCGCCGGCATTTAATCCAACTATGACTTTTAGGCAATATGAGGACATGGTCGCAGACGTACCTCCAATGGCACTAGAGGCTTTTGCGCACATACTTTGATGTATACACACACGTTCACATTTTCATACCTTCTTTTCTATGCCTAAAGCGTATAATTCATAGCATGAAGCTTAAGCACAATCATATGGGTTTCCATTTTATCTTGGTGCCCGTTTTGATAGTTGTTGCAGCAATACAACAGAGACACAAGTGATGACCGACAACGACATCATAAACAAAGTTAAAGAGTTAGGTCTGCCTCACGATTCATACGTAGTTTTTGGCAGTTGCCCGATGGCGCTAGCAGGCATTAGAGAATCTAGTGATATTGACATGCTGGTGTCTGAAGAAGTCTTTGCCGGTTTGCAAAAATCTGGCTGGAAGATTCTGGATAAGGGCGGCAAAGATAAACCCCTTGTAAATGGCAATTTTGAAGCCCACAAAAGCTGGGAATTCAGCCATTACAACCCAAGCCTGAGCCACCTCCTAGAAACTGCAGACATTGTTGATGACGTACCATTTGCATCCCTTGATGAAGTACGCAAATGGAAAGCAGCCTCCGCACGCCCCAAAGACATCAAAGACATCGAATTGATAGACAAACATCTAGCTACTAAAACTTAATAAACTTCTTTGTGATTGTGGTGTAGCAACCCACACATAGATGGAGTTTCTTCACCATACCCTGTTTGTCTGGCGGACCTAGTAGTACACCACCAAAAT
>CAYIDS010000065.1:0-4059 GCA_964362185.1 uncultured Saccharimonas sp. (SeqCode) | reverse complement strand
TTTGGTCTGGATCTGGGCACATCACATATTCGTTTGGTACAGTTGGGTGGTGGCGACAAGGGCCGCGCCTTGATGAAATACGCCCTGACGCCAATTGACAGTAAAATTTCGCTCAGTGATGCTGGCAGCGATCAACAAAAGCACATGTCGATACTAAAAGACCTAATTAGCGAGGCTGGTATCGTCACGAAAAATGTGGCTGTTGGCATTCCTTCAGGGCGAGTTTTTACAACGGTGGTCGACATGGATCGTTTACCGCAAAACGAACTGGGCAAAACCATTAGCTACCAGGCCGACGCGCTTATTCCCACACCGCTTAACGAATCCAAGATAGATTGGCAGGTAATCGGCGATTCGCCCGTCGACAAGAACAAGGTAGAGGTGCTACTATCTAGTGTCTCCAACCAGTTTATCGAGAAACGCCTCGACCTTCTGGAATCGATTGGTTTAAACGTAATAGCCTTCGAACCCGACACTTTTGCTTTGGCTAGGGCAGTTACTTCAGAAGAAGTTCTAACTCAGCAGATGATTATTGACATGGGTAATGTCAGTACCGATATCGTGATTGTAATGAATGGCGCGCCGCGCTTGACTCGGTCTATACCGACTGGTTCTGATGCGCTTGTCCGATCAGCTATGCAAAACCTCAATATCGATGACAAGCAGGCCCAGCAATTTGTCTTCAAGTTTGGACTTAATAAAGACAAACTAGAGGGGCAAATTTATCAAGCCATACTAACCACCGTGGATATAGTTGTTGGTGAGGTGGAAAAATCCATCAAATTCTTCAACACCCGTTATACCACTAGCAAACTCGATAAGATTATTGTTACCGGCGGCGCCTCGATATTGCCAGAATTTCCGCTCTACATTGCTAATAAATTTGGCGTAAATGTTGAAATTGGCAACGCTTGGCGTAACGTCTCGTTCCCAGCCGCCCGCCAAAACGAATTACTGGCAGTTTCAAATAGTTTTGCCGTGGCGGCTGGATTAGCGGAGCGTATAGAATGAATAAACTCATTTTTCATTATAAGGTTCGAGGTTCGAGGTTCGAGGTTATAGCAAAGACCAACCATCTCGCACCTATAACCTATAACCTAAAACCTGATTTTACCAGAGGTCAAAGCGGATGATACAGTTTAACTTACTACCAGATGTAAAGATGCAATACATCAAGACCCGACGCTCCAATAGGTTGGTGTTTTTGACTTCATTTTTGGTTGCTGGAGCATCGTTGGCACTACTGGTAACGCTGTTTTTGAGCATTGCCGTATTCCAAAAACAGCACCTCAATAACCTCAGCAAAGACATCAGCGGTAAAAGTGATGAACTAAGGAAAGTGCCAGATCTTGACAAGGCGTTAACGGTTCAAAATCAACTAAATAGCCTGGACGCTTTGCACGACCAAAAACCGATTGCCAGCAAGTTTTTTACCCACATCAACAACATTACGCCCATTAATGTAACCATTAGCGCCGCGACGCTAGATTTCACAAAAAATACCATGTCTCTTACCGGTAACGCCAAAGACATTTCCTTGATTAACAAGTTTGTCGATATGCTAAAATTCGCCAACCTAGAAGTAACCGGTGATCAACCCAAAAAAGCCTTTAGCAAGGTTGTATTGGCTTCGCATTCCCCGGGAGATCCAGAGAGTAATACAACGGCTAGTTTTCTAGTAAGTTTAGAATTTGAGGCGGTTATTTTTGACGGTACCAAAGACGCCAAAATCACCGTGCCAAACCAAACCAGCACTCGCTCAGAGACCGAAAAACCAACCTTATTTCTAAAAGAAAGTCCAAATTCAACGGAGTCGGGGCAGTAGTTATGTCAATAAATATATCCAGCAAACGAATCCAGATAGATAAATCAATCGCCACGATGGTTAGCGTCATTGCCATTTCCTCGTTCGTGACAATATTTTGTTTGGTGGCGAGCCGTGCCGTCTTGCAACTGCGTTCCTACCAATCACATGTCATAGTTGAAAAAGAAAAGGCCAAAAAGCAGCTAGAGGACAACATCAAAAACGTCGCCAAGTTACGAAATGAATACAAGGCTTTTGTTGGTTCTCCAGAAAATGTCATTGGCGGCAGTACCACTGGCAGTGGTGATAGAGACGGCGATAACGCCAAGATCGTGCTGGATGCTCTGCCTAGCAAATACGACTTTCCAGCCCTCGCGGTTAGCCTAAACAGATTATTCGCTGGCAATAAAGGTGGCGCGTTATCTGGTTCCGACGATGAAATCGCCCAGTCTGCAAAGGAAAGCAATGCGACTCCAAAACCAATAGAAATTTCATTCTCGGTTTCTACGTCAGGCAGTTATTTGTCTTCTCTGCGCGTAATTGGTACTTTAGAGAGGTCGATTCGTCCTATCAATATCAAATCATTGACGATTACGGCTGCCGATGATGAAATCAAGCTTGGCATCAGCGCTTTGACTTACTACCAACCGGCAAAAAGTCTAAAAATAACAACCAAGGACGTGAAATGAAACAAAAAGACATTGCCCTCATTGTCACGGTAGTCATTGTCAGTGCCATAATATCCGTTGTCACCTCTAACTTATTAATTAGTACGCCAAAGAACCGTCAGGCCAAAGTTGAAGTAGTAGAAGCCATCGACGGTAGCTTTAAAGAACCTAGCAAGAAATACTTCAACAAAGATTCTGTCAATTCAGCCCAGTCAATTATTATTGGTCCAGGTAGCAACCAAAATCCATTGGGGTAGAGTATGCGAAAGGGGCCGAAAAAGTGAGGAGTTTATCGGCCACCACCGAGCAACAAGTGATTGATCAGCTGGTCAAAGAAAAAAATATCGCGTCGACTGAGCTGGAACGGCTAAAAAAGAGCGCCCAACAGGCCGCCACCCCATTACTTAGCTTTTTGCTTTCAGAAGGACATATTTCTGACGAAGATCTGACACGCTCTATCGCCGAAGTCAACAAAGTACCTTACGTCAATCTCAGCAATGTCAAAATTAGCCAAGATACCCTGGCGTTATTACCTCAGGAAATCGCGGAACGCTACATGGCAGTGGCAATAGGTCAAATGCAACACCGGCTGGTGGTTGCCATGCTCGATGCCGACAATGTTCAAGCCGTCGACTTTTTATCGAACAAGATTGGCAAACCACTCAAAGTCTATTCGGCCAGCGAGTCCGGTATTCGCCAAGTGCTAAAACAGTATTCCGCCAAGCTTGATCAGGACGTAGTAGATGCCTTTTCACTTTCCAACGAACAAGAAATTGCCGAACAAACAACCGAAAAAGAAAAAGACAATAAGACGCTCAAACAAGAAAAGACCATCACGGCGATAGTCCAAGATTCACCGATTAGCAAGGCACTGACCACTATTTTGGAGTACGCCGCCAAAAACCGAGCCAGTGATGTTCACATTGAGCCACATGAGAAAGTCCTAAAAATTCGTTGTCGAGTCGATGGAATTTTACGAGAAATAATGAAGTTACCAAAAACGTTCGAGGCTCCACTAGTTTCCAGGGTCAAAATATTGTCCAATCTAAAAATTGACGAGCATAGAATCCCACAAGATGGTCAATTTACGGTGCTGGTAGATAGGCGTCCGATTGACCTGCGTATTGCTATTGCCCCTTTGGTTTGGGGCGAGCAAGTTGTTATTCGTTTGCTTGATAAAACTGGCACCAGCCTAAAGCTGGAAGATATGGGCTACGCTGGACGAGCCCTGCGTAGTATTAGAAAGGGCCTGGAAAGACCAAATGGCATGATTTTGACTTCTGGCCCAACCGGCTCCGGTAAGTCAACTTCGCTCTATTCTCTTATTCAGGAAATCAAAAATGACTCTATCAATATCGTGACTCTAGAAGATCCGGTTGAATATAAGATGGAGGGAGTCAATCAAATCCAGGTCAATCCCGAGGTTGGTCTAACCTTTGCCAACGGACTGCGTTCTATTTTGCGTCAAGACCCGGATGTGATTATGGTAGGAGAAATTCGAGACAAAGAAACCGCTACCTTAGCAGTCCAGGCCGCTCTAACTGGTCACTTGGTGTTTTCTACCTTGCACACCAACTCGGCGGCGGG
>CAYIDS010000064.1:0-4118 GCA_964362185.1 uncultured Saccharimonas sp. (SeqCode) | reverse complement strand
CGGTGATGGTGGTGGTAATGGCAGCCTTTTGCGCGTCTCTGTCGTGTGGCGGCAGAGACTGGGCGGCGACGCCAGAGTTGGCTACTAAGCCTGGGTTTGTCATGTCACTACCGTCAGTCTGATTGTTGGCCTTTACGGTGCCATAAATATGAGCACTGTTATTAATAGATATCGGCTGTCCGTTTTCGCCGCTATTACATAGTCTTGGGTAGCTGGCGTTGGCAGGAACGGGGCAGTTCTGATGCGCGACCTCTACGTTGACAGGGCTACTGCTTAGGCCTATTTGCGCGGAGTTAGACATGGTTATCTCGCCATTTACTAGCACATCGCCGCCCACTATTTTGGCGCTGTTACTGAGTATCAGGCCACCCACACCAGTCACTACGCTGTACAAACCAGCCGTGACCGATCGTAGGTTAGCTGTTACGGTAACACTTGAGACGGGCATTGGGCTGTTTGCGGGACGATAGGTTTTACCAACTGAGGTCATGGTTTTATGGGTAGAATCTACATTTATTACCACAACCAGGTAGCTAGTTCGAATGGTACCGTCATTAAACAATTCGACGTCACTGCCTGTACCCGCCCAGTCAGCGTTTGCAGTTATTTGCTGTACGCCATAGTCTAGACCGGCGTCTGTCGCAAGTTGAGCATGAGTATGAAACTGATCTTTTTTAGCCAGTTGTAAACTGTTGACCGATAGCTGAGTGTATATTGCAACTATCAGAATTATAAACGGCAGCATAAGGACAATTGCCAGTAAAATTGAACCTGTTTCTTTGGCGCGAATTTGTTTCATTAGAACGTGTTCCTAAGTGTTACGCGGATATTATTAGACAGACTTAACGGGTCACCAAACGAATCTTTTCGCATGGACAGCGCAACATTGACTGATCGGGCAAGCAACGGGTCAGTAGTTATCGCATTGTCTTGATCGTACAGAGTGAAGTCCATATCAGATACATTTTCCAGCAACTTTTTGTCTGCCGGGCAAGTTACCGAAGCACTACCTGACGGGCATGATGTCAGAAGAGAATTACCAACCGCGCTTGGGTTAGCCAGGGTTCTCTTGTACAAATCGGCACCTTGCTTAAAGTAAACTAGTTCATTGTTATACGGGCTACCCGTCAAGGTGTCAATAATGTATTCTTTCTGTTGGTCAGAAGCTGGAACGGCAATTATTATGACAAAGTTAGCGTTACTGGTATTCCAGCCAGTGGGAGGTGAGTTTGAGTCGGTTATGGTATTTGTTTGTCGAACGCCGGCTCCGTAACGAAGCTCCTCCACGGTTGACCTTAGTAGATTCTGAGAATCAACTGTCATGTCGGCGATAATCCCGTTACGAGTGATTATCACAAAGTAGTTGATGATGACCGCCATAACACTGACTGAAATAATGCCTATCAGTGAAATACTCATGACTAGCTCAGGCAAGGTAAAGCCGTTTTCGGGTTTAGTACTGACCAACACCAAGTTCTCCCACAAAAGTTTTATAGGTATGTACGCGCACCTTACCCTGCTCGTTGTAAGTAATGGTAAGCACGATAGATTTGATGTCAACGGTGTATGAGCTAACAACCTGACTTGCCGCCCGTGGAGTATTTAGCTCAGTCGGTAGTTCGTTGGTTATGTCTGTCGTCCCATCAGATAAGCCCAAGTATCCAAGACTGCGTAGAGATTCAATTTTGCTTTCGGCGTAGGCATTGGCCAGCGTAGTATCTCTGGCCTGTTGGCTTATGTAGGCCTGCGTGCTAGTTATGGTGTTGATGCTAGTGATCAAAACGCCAGCAACCACAATCGATACTAGTATTTCTACAAGAGTAAAACCATACTCTAGTTTTATAGGGCGCATGCCTCTAGTATAAACCATAAGCACTAAAGACCTCTTGCAGAATAAGCCATAGATAGGACTTTCGCACTTTTCTGCCGATAACAGATGAGGAATTTTAGTGTGATAGAAGGTATATTTCTTCTTTGAAAGCTACCCATAGGTAGATTGATAAGAATAAATTACGTTATAGCCACTAAAAAACACATCTGTTCGGTTGATAAAGTGCGTAAGTCCTATAGAGTCAGAAAGAGATGATTTTTGATCAAAACAAAGTAATAGTGACAAAGCGTAACAGTAGTTACGTTGCGAAGCTGTTACTTTATGTTTTGGACAAAAAGGGCACGTTCTGGGCTATGGATTTATTTTGCAAGAGGTCTTAACGCGCGTTATTAAATAAACCCCCTGTTACCAAGGGGTTTATTGTGATTTTGAAGATCCCGAAGGTTTAGTTCAAGTTTTTCTTTTGGGTAGTGCCACCAGCTTCAAGGTTGGCCGTTAAGGTGTAAACCGCACAGTCGGCAGCCGCAGTTGTACAGGCAGTCGTGCCGTTAGTTTGGAATACCGCATAGCCGTATTGAGTGCCTGACACCGTTGCGGCCAGTTCTTGGAGTGTTCCCTTAGGATCTTTTAGCGCATCGGCATCAAGTCCTTTCATGTTTGCACTCCGCCACGTCGTGTTGTTTAAACCGTCGACCGTAGCGCTTCCCAGTCCTGGGTAGCTACCATTCTGGGCGTAATAGGCTTCCACCTGCCCGTGAATGGCTTTAACATCAGTTGTACGCTCGGTATCTCGAGCTTTTTGTTGTATGCCAGTAAAGGTTGTAATAACCAATGCCGCCAAGATGCCAATAACGACAATTACGATCAATAGCTCCACGATTGTGAAACCTTCTTGCTTTCTTTTAAGAGTCATAAGGACCCACCCTTCTTATATTTTATTTAGTAGAACCTTAACAATAACTTGTTAAAGCGTTCTACTAGTTGATTATAACCATAAGTGTCAACTCGTCAAGGGGAACTATATAACTCACTTTGTGCCGATATTTTTACTCAGTGAGGCAATTGGTCCCATTACGCTGGCGGCAATCAAGCCAACGATGGCTCCTAGTACGACTATCATGAGGGGCTCTATTAGCGAGCTTAGGCCGTCAATTACCGCTGTTACTTCTTCTTCGTAGAACTCAGCTACTTTTACTAAAATCGTGTCGATTTGACCTGTTTCTTCGCCGATGGCTAACATTTGAGATACGATTGGCGGAAAATGTGTACTGTTGGATAAGGGTACGCTGAGTTGCTTGCCGTTTTGAACTTCTTTGGCTGCTTCTTTAAGTTCTTGTTCGATAACTTTATTGCCGATGGCGCCGCCGGTTACTTCAAGCGCGTCAAGCACGTTGACTCCCGCCGACATCAGTGACGCGAAGGTGCGTGCGAAACGAGCGATAGCGACCTTGACGATTATGGTTTTTAAGACGGGTATTTTAAGTAAAAGGCCATGAAGCCGGTATTTGCCTTTTGGTGTTTTGATATAGCGCCGTAGCAAAAAACCACTGGCCGCCAGTACTACGGCAATAACAATGATGTTGCTTTGCATGAAGCTACTGATTGACAACATCGCTTGGGTGTAGACTGGCAATTTGGCATCTGGCCCGCCCAGGTCTGTTAGTATCTTGCCAATCTTTGGAATTACGAACAGCATAATACCAAAAAACGCGAAGACAGTAATACCAAGTATGACAATCGGGTAGGCCATAGCACTTTTTATCTTTTTGCGGATACTGGCGTCCTGTTCTAGCTGAGTGGCTAGCCGTTTTAGAATCTCATCTAAAATACCCCCCTCTTCGCCTGCTTTTACCATGTTGACGTAGATATCCGAAAATACAGTCGGGTATTTCGCGAATGCTTGACCAAGTGCTTGGCCGCTTTCCACGTCCTTTAGAATTCCCTTTACGACAGTTTTGAAATATTTGTTTTCAGTCTGTTGCTCAAGAGTTGATAGAGAACGGGACATCGGTACGCCGGCACTTATCATAGTAGATAACTGACGGGTGAAAACAACCAAGTCCTTTAGTCTGACGTGTTTTGTGAATGACCGTCTGGCGTGAGTGTTTAACCCGGTATCAAGTTTTACATCCTGGGGTTGCAAGCCTTGCTTGGTTAGCGTCATGACTAGATCTTCTTTGCTGGCCGCCTTAGCGTTGGCCTGTACGGTTTTACCCTGTTTGTCGGTGGTTGTATAAGTAAATTTCATGGTAATTAAGTTTCCGACGTTACCCGTAATATTTCTTCT
>CAYIDS010000063.1:2025-4127 GCA_964362185.1 uncultured Saccharimonas sp. (SeqCode) | reverse complement strand
AAAGGCGCAGCAATAAGCTTGAAGCTGATCCAGGCCAAAATGCCAGACAAAGCCCATGACAATGCCCAAAACCTATCCGCCACCGCCTGATAAACAAAAAACAAAGCTCTTAGTCCTAGTATGGCAAAGACGTTGCTGGAATAAGCGATGAAGCGGTCTGGGCTGACTGCCAGCACGGCTGGTACACTATCAACGGCAAAGACAACGTCCGACAGTTCGATAACAATAATTATCGGCACCATAAGAGTAAACATTCGGCGACCGTTGATTTTGGTAATTAGTTTGTGGCCGACAAATTCGGGGTGGATAGGCAGAATTTTATTGATGATTTTCCAAACCCGCTGATCGGTAATCTCAACCTGGTGTTCAAGCGTTTTACCGCCACGGGCTTCTTTGTAGGCTTTGTAGGCGGCACGGGCTAGGATGAGCCCGAATATGATTCCAATCCATTCAAACCGTTTGAGTAGCTCTAACCCCGCCAAAATAAATATTAGTCGAAATATGATCGCGCCGGCAATGCCATAGTTCAGCATACGGCGCTCAAGGCCGCGGCTGACATTAAAACTAGCAAAGATTAAGCCAATCACAAATAAGTTATCCAGGCTCAAGGCTTTTTCAATCGCCCAAGCGGCTAAATACTCGCCCGAGGCTTGCGAACCTATGAAAAAGAAGACCGGAATGGCAAAAAGCAGTGCCGCTGAAATGTAAACAGCCGACCAAATAGCGGCTTCCCTTAGCTTAATCTCGTGGTCACGGCGAGTGTGGAGGGCTTCTATAATCGCATATATCACCAAAACCGCCAGCACTATGGCGTACATAAACCACGGTACGTCGTAGCTATGGATTCGTGGACTAGAGACAACGGCTAAGACATTCACTTCCACATATCATACCAGAAAGAGACTAAATGACGTGAATCTCAAAACATTACACCTAAGATAATACAGAAAGTGTCCGATCGGACACTTTCTGTATCGGAGACATTAACCAATACCGTGACTCCCAAAACATTACAAGGTTGAACCTTGTAATGTTTTGTAGTATCTTTTACAGTCGTGAGATTAGGGGGGGTTGAGAGTCAGGTTAAATGAGCTTGAACAGTTTATGCCTATGCTAGTTTTTGCTTTAGTTGACGAATGTCTACGGAATGTTCATCTACTTTATCTAGGCCTGCGTCTAATTTGTTTTCGATTCTAGTTTGTCCTGCTTCCAGTCTTTCGACCCTGGCATCCAGACCATCAACTTTAGCGTCTAGACTATCAACTTTAGCGTCCAGACCATCAACTTTAGCGTCTACCCCACCGATTTTAATATTAAGCTTGCCAAAGCCTTGGTCAACAGAAGTTTGCAACTGCGTAATGGTAGTTGCTAAATCGGTAATGTCTTCTGTGGTTACGAGCCTGGATTGCTTCTTCATAGCCTTAGCTTAGCATAATTTATTAACCCACCGCAGCTTGGTTTCTCAGACTACCCTAACAGATGGTTGAACACTATTCCAGAATTTGCGGAACAACAACTCCTTGTCGATTGATCTCTCGGGCTTTAGCCAGTTCTTTTGCGAACTGCTTGTCCACTTTGCTCAAACGAACAAGTGCGCTGTTCTCTACAAACAATGGGTCGACACGGCGAAATTTTTTGTAAACTCGGATACCGTTTTGGGTGCTCAGATGAGCTAGTGACTTATGTCGCAAAGTAGCAAGAATTTTTTGTACTACTTGGTTTTTGGAAGTCAGCAGTTTGTTAATAACAAATTGATCATCCTGCCAAAAATCATCTGTTGTGATTGTCTTATCTTCTAGTGCCAATCTTAATGCGTCAGCAAATAGTCGATAGCGCGAGTTGCCCTCTAAACTCCCCCAATGGTCCTTTTGTTGCTTTAGAAAATTAGTAGCAAACACTTGCGCCGACAACTTATTTTTAAATACGATTTTATTGTCTTTTTGGGTCATGTCGGCAAAGCATTGCTTGGCAATTTCTAGCGGAAATTCTTTGAGAGAATAGTCAATTCTATCGGCGCACAAATCGGGCAAATCCCGCTCGAGTAGCCAAAAATGATGGTAGTAGGCTATTAGTTCAGGGGAGAATCCGGGTTTTTTTAATAT
>CAYIDS010000063.1:0-2015 GCA_964362185.1 uncultured Saccharimonas sp. (SeqCode) | reverse complement strand
AATTCTGAGTTGGTGATGAACTCATCATGGTGTTCGTCTTGATAATCTTCGGTTTTGCCATCCCCTACCACCCAGTCGATAGTGTGTGAAAATGCGGTGTGCGAAACGTCGTGTAACAGTCCAGCTATTTGTTCCTCTTCACTTGCCCCCAGCACTTTCAGTAGTAACATTACTCCAACAGAATGGTCGTAGCGAGAAAAGTTTTTTATATGATAAAACTCATCTGGAATGCCGAACTGGGCAATACCTTTCAGTCTTTGAAGTGACGGTGAATCAATCAGTTCGAGTACGCACTTGGACGTTATTCTAACACGCTCGTAAATTGCGTCATCTATAACCATGAAGTTATTTTACCAGAATTTAGGATCACTAATCGTGCGTGGCCCAGATTACAGGTTTTGAGCTTTTCGGGTGATAATTTCTAGGATTTGGCTGACGGTTTCATCTACGGTTATATCGGAATTATCTACAACTTCTCCAAACTTTGGAGTTGCGATGCCAGTATCATAATGGTGTTTGACTCTTAGAATTTCCCAATCAGTAAGAACCCGGTCACCTCTTTTGCCTTGTGCCACTTCCAATCGTGGCGCGAGTGTAATGACATATTGCTCTTTTGTATTGACCTCATTTTCAAAGCGATCAAAATCTTTTTGTCGAACGACGTAGTTTGCTACTACATCCTTGCCACTCGCTAGGCTCTTGTTGATCTCTGAAATCGCAAGATCCATAGATTTATCTAGATCAGTAGCTAAATTGAAATTTGGGATTGTATCGTTTAGATCATCGACATTAATAAAATCAGCTCCCAATTTTTCAGCGAGTGCTTTTGATGTTGCAGTCTTCCCAGAATTGATACTTCCACTAATGAAAATAAGCATGGTTTTATTTTATCAAAGAAAAATCCAGTAGCTGCTAGAGTTTCGCTATTAACGGATAGACGTGATGAATTAGCTCTTTGACTTGTGCCAAAGCCAGATGATGGCTTCTTTGAATATAACCACCCACCAAAACAGCCAAAAGATCCATGGGAATATCCACCATATCCAGATCCACCACACCCACCAATTCAACCACCACTGCCAACCAATGACCAGCCACGGGATAAACCAAACAAGGGGAATCCAAAACCACCATGGCCAAGGCCAACCAAAACCCCAGAACTTTAATCTAGCCCATTGGCAACCAACAAAAACCCATGGGAACAGCCACAGCAGACCAACCCAGAAGCCAATCAGCCACCACCAGTGCAGCCAGTTATTGCTCACGTTAGCGTTGCTCGCAGGCTGATTACTAGACTGTTTTGGTGTCATCGTGCCTGAACTATTGGCGGGGGGCGTACCACGGGCGTAAGTCGCCAGTGTTTGGCCACTTCTACCTTTCGCTGCCAGTTCGATGTACGAGCTGGTGCCGGGATCGCTTACGACTGGTCCACGTGTTGAACAGCCGTTTGCTCCTCGACAGTTTTGGGTCGGATTATTAATAATGGTTGACGACCATTTTTCATTTCCATCAATTATCAGAGATAAGCTAATGGGAAGCTGATTTCTAACATCCTGGGTTTGGCTGGCAATAATAACTTCATTGTTATGACCAAAAGGAAATACAGCTACCCTATTGTTGGTTTGAAAGTTAAAAAACTCAAAGTTAAAAGCCGGCTGTGAAGCGGCATTTTGAGCCGTGATTTGCGCGGATGTTGGAGAACTTCCAAAAGCCAAAAAAGTCAGCACCACCAAAACTGGGGTTGCCAAAAGTTTCCGAATCATGGATACTCTCCTAACTAATAATTGAATTGTATGCCCGTCGTCGCCAAAAGGCAATACTTAATTTTAACGGATGTGGCAGTCACCTATTTTGACTGCTTGGTCTGGCTCCAGTCTTCGACTAAGCTCAGATTCTAAAGGGAGGCTGGACAGCGCACATTTTTGGCTTTGCCAAAAACACTTTTCCGCAATAACTTTCTCGAAGCGAGCTTCTGCGAGAGCTACTGCTTCACCGAACCGGCAACAATCGCCTTA
>CAYIDS010000062.1:0-4138 GCA_964362185.1 uncultured Saccharimonas sp. (SeqCode) | reverse complement strand
GTCACTATTACTTTGTTTTGATCAAAAATCATCTCTTTCTGACTCTATGGCTTATCCCGTAAGAGGTCTTAAGTAAATAATACAGCGTTATTTAGCTTGCAAAACGCTACAGGTAGAGCTACCATAAGCAACATAGACACCATATATAGGATATAAACTAGTAGTGTCCGTACGTTTAAACTGAACACAAATTTGTGTTAGACCAGTAAAATTAGTGTACAAAAAGTGTCTATAGGACTTCCGTACTTTCGCACGAATAACAGGGTACATCTACCTATAGCGAAAACTGTTTAGGTTCTTGAGGGGTACCCGTAGGTACACCTTAGAGCTAATTAACATCTATCCGTTAAAAGCGAAACTTTAGCAGCTACCATGATTTTTAATCTGTTTTCTTGGTTTTATGGTTGTACCCATAGGTACTAACCTAAAACAAAAAACAGATTAAAAGTAGTAGACCTAGAGTTTTTAGCTGACGGATAGATGTGAATTAGCTCTTTGAGAAGATAGACAGTTTGTAGTTAGGTAGATGAAGTCTGTTGACGAGCAGAAGGTGCGTAAGTCCTATCTAATCAAACTGGATTTATACAGATTCGTATTAAGGAGGATGCAATATGAAGTGCAACCGATGCCATAAAGATGATACAAAAGTGATCGAGTCGCGTGATGTTACCGAGGGTGAAGCCATTCGTCGCCGTCGGGAATGCACTAACTGCCAGCACCGTTTTACTACTTATGAACGAGTAGAGAGACCACAAGTTGTCGTGGTAAAAAACAACGGTACCAGGGAGTTATTTGATAGAGAGAAACTTTTGTCTGGTCTGTATCGAGCATGCGAAAAAACCCCTGTCACAAGTTTGCAGTTGCAACGACTGGTTGCCGACATTGAACAACAGCTTCAAGCGTGCGGCGACCAAGAGATAGCTACAAACCAGATAGGTGAGATGGTTATGGAGCGCCTAGCACCGTTAAACGAAGTTGCCTACGTAAGATTCGCAAGTGTCTACCGACGCTTTAAAGACATCGCCGGCTTCGAACGTGAGTT
The DNA here is from genome assembly GCA_964362185.1 of uncultured Saccharimonas sp. (SeqCode). Lineage (GTDB taxonomy): Bacteria > Patescibacteriota > Saccharimonadia > Saccharimonadales > OMJO01 > CAYIDS01. The sequence continues at coordinate 3,096 of CAYIDS010000062.1, read as the reverse complement.
GCTCCAAATACGCGAGCTGAAAACCTCGGCAAACGTAAAAAAGTAGAGTTTATTGACGGCTTCCCCCGCTACTGAAGATTTTGTTCTATAATCAGTGTCGTGGGGAACCAAGCACGAAACTCGTGTCTAAAAAAACTTAAACTATAACTAACTAAAAGTGAGGGTATTATGGGACAAACTACAATCCTGGGCCACAGGCGACTTTTAACACCACCAAAAAGTAAGGGCTACGATCAACTTAAGTGGACCAAGAGGGACTCATTTATCATGAACCCAATGACAAAAAAGCCGGTCTTTGAGCAAAAAAACGTAGAGTTTCCAGAGGGTTGGTCGCTCAATGCTATTAACATTGTCGCGCAGAAGTACTTCACCGGTACACCCGACAGCGAGAGTCGCGAGAAGTCACTCAAAGATTTGATTGATCGGGTAGTTGATACTGTAACGCGGCAAGGTGTAACGGAAGGCTACTTTGAAACCGAGTCTGAAGCCGATGATTTTAAGGAAGAGTTGAAGTATGTTTTGGCAACGCAACGGGCCGCTTTTAATTCCCCAGTTTGGTTTAATATTGGCGCGCCGAGTCGACCTCAACAAGCCAGTGCCTGTTTCATCTTAGCAATAGAGGATACCATGCCGTCTATACTAAACTGGTACAAAGAAGAAGGTATGATTTTCAAGGGCGGTTCAGGCTCGGGTATCAACCTGAGTACTATTCGTTCATCGGCTGAAAAACTTGGTAAGAGCGCCGGCACTGCCTCTGGTCCACTTAGCTTTATGCGTGGTGCGGACTCCTCCGCGGGTGCCATTAAGAGTGGTGGTAAGACACGTCGTGCCGCCAAGATGGTCATCTTAAATGCTGATCACCCAGATGTGATGGAGTTTATTTGGTGTAAGGCCATAGAAGAACGAAAGGCACGCGTGCTGGAACAGGCGGGCTTTGATATGACCCTTGATGGTAAAGATTCTTTTTCTGTACAGTATCAAAATGCCAATAACTCAGTTCGCGTAACGGATGAATTTATGCGAGCAGTAGAAGATGACGCGGACTGGAACCTGAAAGCCGTCACTACAGGCAAGACAGTGAAGACTATCAAAGCTCGTCAGCTGTTTCGCCAGTTTTCCGAAGCGGCTTGGGAGTGCGCCGACCCCGGGATGCAATTTGACACTACTATAAACAAGTGGCACACTACGCCAAATGCTGGTCGTATCAATGCCAGCAATCCCTGTAGCGAATACATGCATTTAGATAATTCAGCTTGTAATCTGGCATCTATAAATTTACTCAAGTATCTAAGAGAAGATAATAGTTTTGACGTTGAAGGGTTTAAACATACTGTAGAGCTTATTTTTACAGCCCAGGAGATATTAGTTGGTTATAGCGAGTATCCGACAGATGGAATTGGTAAAAATGCCAAAGCGTATAGAGAGCTAGGTCTTGGCTATGCCAACTTGGGAGCACTTTTAATGGCCCAAGGTTTGCCATATGACAGTAGTGAAGGTCGGGCTCAGGCGGCAGCCATCACGGCACTTATGACTGGCCACGCCTACGCTACTAGCGCCAGGCTAGCACGTCGAGTTGGCCCTTTCGCGGGCTTCCACAAAGACCGAGAAGGAATTCTGAACGTACTCAAGATGCACCGTGAAGAAGTTTCCAAGATAGACCCTGCCTTGGCGTCTGAGGAGCTCCTGAGCGCGGCGGCCACATCTTGGGATGAAGCGGTAGAGCTGGGAGGACTATATGGTCTACGTAACTCCCAAGCTACGGTGTTAGCTCCGACCGGCACGATTGGGTTAATGATGGATTGTGACACCACCGGTATCGAACCAGACCTGGGTCTTGTAAAAGTCAAGAAATTGGTTGGCGGTGGTACCATGAGTATCGTAAACCAAACCGTACCTCGGGCGTTAGGCGCATTAGGCTACTCAGGTAGCGAAATAGCCGACATTATTTCCTATATCGATGTAGAAAAAACAATACTCGGCGCACCTCATCTCAAGAAAGAACACGAACCAGTCTTTGCCTGTTCCATGGGTGATAACTCCATTCACTACATGGGTCATGTAAAAATGATGTCAGCAGTACAACCATTTATTTCTGGCGCGATAAGTAAGACGGTGAACATGCCGAAGGAAGCAACCATAGAAGACGTTGAACAATTGCATACCGAGGCATGGAAACTAGGTTTGAAGGCGGTAGCCATCTATCGAGACGACTGCAAGGTTGCTCAACCACTATCGATGGCAAAGAAAGATGGGCACGAAAAACAGACTTCGAACGCGCCAGAAGTTATCAATGATAAGATAATTGTCAAAGGTGCTGTTCGGAAAGAGTTGCCAAGGGTTCGCACCGCCAAGACTTTTTCGTTCAAGGTGGTTGATAGTCATGGCTACATCACCGTTGGTGAATACGATGATGGCACACCTGGTGAGGTGTTTGTCAACATTGCCAAGCAAGGTTCTACTCTTAGGGGTATCATGGACGCCTTCGCCATTAGCGTAAGTCACGGTTTGCAGTTTGGTGTTCCACTAAAAGATTATGTCAAATCATTCACCAACATGTCATTTGCTCCATCCGGTATCACTGACGATGCCGAAATCCGGACGGCTTCATCTATAGTAGACTACATTTTTAGACGACTGGCGATCAATTATTTGAACTTCGACGACCGTCTGGAGTTGGGGCTAGCTTCAATAGATGACATGCCGGAAGAGCAAACAAGTCTACTGGAAGGTTCAAATGAGACTAACACGATAGTTGCGGCAGTAGTTCCACAGCCAAGTTTGGCAACGCCCATTTCACAAGCTGAGGTCAAAATTAGCAGACAAAAAAAGACCATGTCTGATAGTACCGCGCCCCTGTGCTTCAATTGTGGTAATCAAACTCAACGGGCGGGGAGTTGTTACGTTTGTAGTAGTTGTGGCTCAACCAGCGGTTGCAGTTAAACTCGTGTTAAACTGAGGCTGATGAAAGCCCGTATAATATACCATCCTAATTCTCAAGACGCGCGAGCGGTAGAGGAGTACGCTCATGATTTTGCCAGGTCGAAGGGCAAGTCAATCGAGCTGATAAGTTTGGAAAGTCTACAAGGTTCCACGGTT
>CAYIDS010000061.1:0-4156 GCA_964362185.1 uncultured Saccharimonas sp. (SeqCode) | reverse complement strand
GACGACGCACGCCTTCACCAAGACTAATAGTTACAACCACGCTGGCGACGCCAATAACGATGCCCAACATGGTCAGAATACTGCGCCAACGTGAAGCCCGCAGTGTTTTTAACGCCAGCTTGATATCACCGCTAACCAGCATCACCGTCTTGCCTTGATCTTTTTAGTTTTTGACCGGGGCTTTTTCTTGGTCTTTGCGTGCGGTTTTTGGTTGTCTTTATCAGGGAAAGCCTCCATCATGGCGGAAACGCCAGCCAGTTCGTCATCGATGGTCTTTTGCGGGATAAAATACATTTTTTTCTGAATAGAGCGGGGAACACTGCCGATAGCTGACAGCTCATCACCGACAATGTCACCATCGTGCATAAATACAATTCGGTTAGCAAACCTGGTAAGTTCGGGGTTGTGGGTTACCATCAGAATAGTACTGCCAGTTTGGTGTATATCACTCAACAGCTCCATGACAAGTCGGCTGGCCGTACTATCAAGATTTCCGGTTGGCTCATCGGCTATTAGAATTTGGGGATTATTGATAAGTGCGCGGGCAATAGCAACTCTTTGGGCTTGACCGCCACTTAGTTGTTTAGGGAAAAAATACTCTCTGTCTTCCAGACCAACGCGTTTTAGTATCGCGGCGGCTTGCTTGAGACGGCGGGTTTGGGTCATACCTCGATAAGTCAGTGGTAGGGCAACATTTTCTAGTACCGTAAGTTTTGGCAATAGATGAAAGGACTGAAATATAAAACCAATAGTATCACGCCGCGCTTTGGCCCTTTGGTTGGCCCGCAGTCGTGAAACGGGGCGAGTATTAAGCGTGTAACTGCCGTGAGTCGGACGATCAAGCAAGCCGATAATATTCATTAAAGTTGATTTGCCCGAGCCGCTGGCACCCATAATCGCCACGAACTCACCCTTTTCAATACTGAGGTTAACTTCGTCAAGAGCCACGGTTGTGGCGTCGCCAAAGCCGTACAGTTTGCTGACGTCTTTTAGTTCTATAATTGGCATTCTTGGTACTAGTTTACACCCCTGTTGTTATATCCAGCAAGCTATCGGTGTAGTAATAAAGTATAATTTAAACATCTCATACGGAGAGGTGGCCGAGTGGTTTAAGGCGCACGCTTGGCCACCGCCTGAAAGCGGGGTCCCGCCAAGGGCGGGAAAAGCGTGTTGAAGTTATATGTATTACGTCTATATCCTACAAAGCCGGTCAACAGGGAGGTACTACGTTGGTTATAGCGCTGATATTAATGCTAGATTGGCTCAACACAATAGCCAGTCAAATCCCAATCGTTCAACACGTAATCGTGGCCCTTGGCAAGTCATATATACCGAGAAGCTACCCGACAAAGCCACAGCTTATGCGCGAGAGAGACAAATTAAATCTTACAAGGGTGGCAACGGATTCAAAAAGTTGCTAGGCTTACTGTAGGGAGAGGTGGCCGAGTGGTTTAAGGCGCACGCTTGGAAAGCGTGTTGGGTCGCAAGATCTTCGCAGGTTCAAATCCTGTCCTCTCCGCCATGAACCAGTACGGTTCATGGCTCCGCCATCCTACAAGCTCATGACAAAATTGGAAATCGGAACTTAGGAAGGCGAAATGGGGGCGAGAAAAGCGTACCTGTTTTTTTAGAATTCTTAGTTGGCCCAGATAACGAACGTGAAGATTTTTTGACCTTTGCCTAAATCTCGTTCGTAGAGAGAGCCACGTCCATCGGAAGATTTCCGTATAACTTTGCCTCGCTGGGATGGATTTGAGGTATCAATGTCGTCCTCGTTAGCCGCTCGTGCCGAAGCTGTTCCACTAAGAAGCGTGGCAGAACTGTCTAGGTGTCCGTATATACTTTCGAGTTGATCGTAGTCATGCTGGTTGGGAAATTGGTTTGTTGATGGATCGTTCGTGTAATCCATGCAGGTACCAAGGTTAGGATTGTCAAAAATTTCATCTTGATGACCAAGCCCAAACGTATGCCCAATCTCTTGGCACATAACTAGTTGTCTCCAGGCCGAAGTATTGTATTTGGCAGTGTTAAAATATGTATCGTTCAGCTTTACCGTTCCCTTGGTAATATGCGATCCGCCAATCCAGATTGAAGCTATGCCCAGCCAGCCGTTGTTGCCGTATTTGTTACTGCAAACTTCTACCCGACCGTTTACAGCTTTGCAAGTCCTTGGGCTGGTCAGACCAGGAACAACCGCGGTATCCAATACCGAAGAAGCACTCCAATCGGCTGACGCGCTAGCAAGGTGACTGTCCCATTTGGATGATACGTTATCGCCAAGTTGAAGAGTGAAAGGGTTGGCGGAGCGCGCCCAGTGATAACCACCCCACGGATGATTGGCGTATGCGACGGGTGCGAACACAACAACAGACAAAAAAGCCGCTGTCGCTACAAATTTATTGATACTACTAAATTTAAACTTAACCATAGAACTTATTATTGATCATAATCATTGTACTCCATAATTCTAGCAAAAAAGTGAAAATTTAACAGAGCGTTTGCTAAACGGCACTGCCCAGGCTTGTGGCAGTACCTTGCGACCTTTAGCAGTTGGCCAATCAATTGATATTTAGTCAGATATAATAGTGCCGACTGGTTTGGCTTGGGAGGCATGTAAAATGCTATTACTGGACATGGCATCAAAAATAATAACAGGCATTGAGTGTTCCATGGCCAGGCCCATGGCGGCTTTGTCCATAACTTTTATAGCACTGTCTTCAACGGCTTGTTGAAAGCTCAACTTGTGAATCTTTTTCGCGTCAGGGTGGTTGGCGGGGTCTTTGTTGTACACCCCATCTACTTTAGTAGCTTTTAGAACGGCGTCGCAGTCAAGCTCAAGTGCCAATGACACGGCCGCGGTGTCGGTCGTCAGATATGGTCGTCCTATACCGCCAGCCACAATAACAACTCGACCTTTTTCTAAATGCTTATTGGCTAATCGATGCACGAATGGCTCGGCTACTTGCTCGGCAAAAATATTAGACAAACACCTTGTCTTAACCCCATTCGCCTCAAAAATATCAGTCAACGCCAAAGCGTTAATCATGGTGCCAAGCATCCCCATATGATCGGCTGTGACGCGCTGGATACCATGACCAGTTATTTGAGCGCCACGTACAAAATTGCCGCCACCTACCATTATGACAACTTGGCAGTCAGCCTTTACTACCTGCTCGACTTCTTTTGCTAACCAACTGGCCAGTTTTGGATCGATACCACTATCAAACTCCCCAGCTAACTGTTCGCCCGATAGTTTTAGCAAAATTCTCTTATAAGGCATTAACGCTAGTCTAGCAGACCTACGGTCTCTGGTGCTATACTTTCATCAGTATGAATGGTAGAAAGTATGATGATAAAGATTTGCAACGTGTTGTCGGTATCATTAGTGAACAATTAGACGATAAGTTTGCTGTTTTAACAGAGAATTTAGAGACTATGGTTATATGACACACCCAGCCCATAAAAGAAGATGTCAAGGATCTAAAACAAGATATGAAGATAGTTAAAGCCGCAGTAACCGCGACTAACCATGACATCAAAAATCATGAAATCAGAATTTCTCGGCTTGAGGCTACCGCTTAGTCCATCGTGAAGCTTTACTCCTGGAACGTAAATGGCATCAGGGCAGTGGTAAATAAAGGTAGCTTCCAGCAATTTATAGCCGAGCACCAACCCGATATTTTGTGTCTTCAAGAAACCAAGGTTGATGGTGCGTGGGTCTTGGATAACCGAAAAGACGAAGCTGGGAACAACAAACAATCTTTATTGCGAGGAGATGTAGCCATAGCTACGTCGATGAACAAAAAGTTGGTTGATGACCCAGATCCGACTTTACAGACCAAGACATCACGCACCATCAACCTTACGGCTCAGCAGGGGCAAGCAGAGATAGATTTACCCGAATACTCTGAATATTGGAATTCGGCCGAAAAAAAGGGCTACAGTGGCACGGCTATTTTTACCAAAACCGAACCCTTGCGGGTTAGTAATAATTTTCCTGAAAATATAGTTAAAAAGTTTGGTCTTAGTACCGATAAATACGGTGACCCTAACAAAGAAGGTCGCATATTAGTGGCTGAGTTTGAGCAGTTTTTTGTGGCAACGACGTACACCCCAAATAGTAAGGGCGATTTAAGCCGCCTGGCACTCCGAAAAA
>CAYIDS010000060.1:0-4236 GCA_964362185.1 uncultured Saccharimonas sp. (SeqCode) | reverse complement strand
GCGTCTGCCCAAGTCCAGAAAACAGACTAGCTGTACGACTAACTGCGTCGTTGCGAGTATCGCAAGCACCAAGATTTGGGCCCCGCCATGCAGAAGATTACTAGTTACTAGTAAATAGGCCGAAATAGTCAGGATTAGGGATGAGACAAAGCCAAACAAGTATGACGTCGTTGTACTGGCGGTGGCTTCGCTGAGGTCGTGGGTCATGACCTAGCTCCAATCAAATAGACAATCATGAAAATAAATATCCAGATGATATCCAAAAAGTGCCAGTACAAACTCAGCATGGTAAGATGATGCTCGTTTTGTGGTCGTAGTCCGTGTCTTGCCACGCCAACCAGCAAAACAGCCATCCATAGTAGCCCGGCCAGAATATGTAGTCCATGGGTGCCAACCAACGTAAAGTAAGCAGATAAAAAGCCATTCACTTTCCAGCCGTGACCATCCATTACCAGGCTAGCAAATTCGCTTAGCTCTAAACCCAAGAAGATTGTGCCAAGTAAGAATGTGACCAAAAACCACAACAATACTTTGGTTTTATCTCGTCGGCGCAAGGCTAATGTGGCCAACCCACAGGTGAAACTACTGGTCAGCAAAATCAGGGATTCTAATAGAACGTAGGGCAGACTAAAAAGGGTTTGGCTGGAAGGCCCGTGGTAGGCGCCATTTCGTAGCACCACGAAGGTCGCGAACAGCGTAGCAAACAACATACAGTCTGTCATTAGATAGACCCAGAAACCAAAAATGTTTTTGTCGCTTGTGGCTTTATCAATCTGTTGGCTCATGTGTAGTGCCCCGAGTTACGTGATGCTGATTCGATTGATTTGACATCATTGGCAGACAATACGTACTCTGTATTTTCATCGGTCAAACGAATGATCAGACAAGTTATTGCCCCCAACAAGCCAATTACCGCTAACCACCACAAATGCCAAACGACGGCAAAGCCAAACAAAAATGTTGAGCCAGCTATGAACATTCCCAGCGGTGTGTTTTTGGGCAAAATAATATCTTCGTACCTGGGCTTGAGTGGCCGGTCTTTTTTGGCTTTTTTGGTTGCCCAAAAGGCGTCACGATCATCGACCACAGGTTCAACCGCAAAATTGTAAAACGGCGTAGGCGAAGCGGTTGACCATTCAAGTGTCCGTCCGTTCCACGGGTCGCCAGTAGTATCTAAATTATCTTTACGCTGAATGATGCTGACTATGACTTGAAGAATCTGAAAGGCAATACCGAGCCCAATTACCAAAACGCCAACCCCAGCAACAATAAACAGACCTTGCCAACCCAGTGACGCGTCGTAGTGATCCAAACGTCTCGATGCACCCATTAAACCTAAAATGTATATCGGCACAAAGGCAAGTAGAAAACCGCCAATCCAACACCAGGCCGCATATTTACCTAGTCTCTCGTTGAGTTTGAAGCCAAAGATTTTTGGTGCCCAGTAAGTCAAGCCGGCAAAGTAGCCAAATACCACTCCGCCAATAACCATGTTGTGAAAATGAGCCACCAAAAACAAGCTATTATGTACCTGGAAATCTATAGCTGGTACTGCCATTAGCACGCCAGTAACACCACCAAGAGTGAAAGTAGCCACAAAACCCAAAAACCAAAGCATTGGCGTAGTAAAGTGTATTCTTCCACGGTACATAGTAAACAGCCAATTAAAGACTTTTACCCCAGTTGGTACAGCGATTACCATAGTCATAATTCCAAAAAAAGCGTTAACATTGGCACCAGCTCCCATGGTAAAGAAATGATGCAACCAGACACTAAAAGACAAGAAAGTAATGGCAATTATTGCCCATACCATTGATTTGTAACCAAACAATCGTTTCCTCGAAAACGTTGCCACGACTTCAGAAAATATGCCAAAGGCTGGCAGTATCAAAATATATACCTCTGGGTGTCCCCAAGCCCAGATTAAATTAACATACATCATCGGACTACCACCGTTATAAGAAGTAAAAAAGTGCATACCCATCGTTCGATCGAGTGACAACATCGCCAGAGTAGCTGTTAGAATCGGGAAAACGAAGATAATCAAGACCATACTACCCAGGACTGTCCAAACAAACATAGGCATTCTCATCAGTGTCATGCCCTGGCAACGCTTTTTCAAAATAGTCACCAGAAAATTAATGCCCGATAACAAACTGCCAATTCCAGAAATCTGAATGCTCCAAAGCCAGTAGTCAACCCCTACGCCTGGGCTATATTGTAATTCTGAGAGGGGCGGATAGGCTAACCAGCCAGTCGCGGCGAATTCGTGACCGATAACCAGGGAAGTATTTATGAGTACTGCCCCGGCACCGTACAGCCAAAAACTGGTTGAGTTTAAGAATGGAAAGGCGACGTCTCTGGAACCTAGCATTTGAGGCAAAACGAGATTTATTAGCCCAAACATCAACCCCATGGCCACAAAAAAGATCATAATCGTACCGTGGGCGGTAAAAACTTGTTGAAATTGATCGCTCGTCAAAAATCCGTTAGATGAGCCGGACGAAAGTGCTTGTTGAGCGCGCATCATCCCAGCATCAGCCGCACCGCGTAGTAGCATGACCACAGCCACAATAATGTACATAACTCCAATTTTTTTATGATCAACCGTTGTGATCCATTCCCTCCACAGCCACTTCCAACGCCTCAGGTATGTTATGAGTCCGATAATCCCGAGTAGACCCAAGATCATTGTGATTGGACCTCCCAGAACAATCATGCCGTGTTGGGGTGACAAATGGCCAATGTTTAACAGAGGGGGGTACATTATTCTACCCCTCTATACATATGGGTCTGTTGGGTTTGACCTGACGTTGGTTCCATGAACTTCATGACAATCTTACTATACAAACCATGGTCGAAGAGGTTAAAGCTAGTAATCGTAGTGTCATTGCTTGGTTTGGCAACCTCAAGGTAGCTATCCATATCCAAGCCACTACCGGATGACCTAATTGTATCGACCCATTTAGCAAAATCATTCGCCTTGCGTGATTGGGCGATAAATTTCATGCCAGCAAAACCGGAACCACTGATGTTAGCCGAGGAACCCTTAAATTCCCCAACTTGGTCGGCTATTAAATGCAACTTGGTAGACATGCCGCTCATGGCATACATTTGCCCTCCGAGCTCGGGAATCCAAAATGAATTCATCGGCGCGTCGGCTGTGATCTCAAAATTGACGGGAGTTTTTTCGGGGAACTGAACGTAGTTTAGGCTGGCAATGCCTTGCTGCGGATAAATAAATAGCCAACGCCACTGCAAGGCGACAACCTGGATAGTTATCGGTTTGGTAGACGAGTTGAGAGGTTTGAACGGGTCAAGATCGTGTGAGCTATTCCAGGTAACAACTGACAAGACAGTGATGAGAGCTAGCGGAATTAGCCACCAAACCGTTTCGATTTTAACATCGTGATCCCAGTCTGGCGTGTAGCTTGCTTGCTTATTACTGGCTCTATATTTCCAGGCAATTGTAAATGTCATTATGTATACCGGTATAACAACCAATAGAGATAAAATTGCCCCAAAAAGTAGCAAATTACGCTCTTTACGAGCAATTAGACCCTGGGGTGCCAGTATAGCGACGTTGTGAGTTCGTATCAATAAATAAAGTAGTGTTATAACCCCGACAAATAGCAGTGCCAGTATCAACCAATATTTACCCGATGATTTACGCTTATCCCCAAGCATTACTATTACTATACCCGACTTACGCGAAATCCGTCGTTTCCGCTTTCTAGGGTACGGGACTTTTGCCAACTAGCGCCAGTGCGGAAGTATTGATTAAGCCAGGATATTGATGGCTCTTGCGGCTAGCAGGGCGATTGTTGACAGGGATACAAGTGCCTGGAACGCCATAAGTAGCTTGGCACGGTGGGTTAGTGGTAGAGCGTCTGTTGGGCTGAAGGCGGTGCCGTTGGTGGCGGAAACGTACAGGTAGTCGACAAATGTTGGTCGCCACAGGGGCTGTTGGGTGATTTTTGCGGCTGTGATCATTTGCGGGAACAAAAAGTCCACTGGTGGTTTGTGCGTTCCACGTCCACCGTGACCACCACCATCCAATTCCCAGTACCATAGCCCAAAGATGATGATGTTTGTGAAGAAAATCGCAATCGCTGACAAAATAAGCTCTTTGCCAGTTAAACGATTTCCTTCAATCAAGTAGCGACAGACAAGAATCAGTGAAAAAGTATTGGCAAACGAGATAAGTCCAGTCAGTAGCAAGCCCGCGAAGCGGCG
>CAYIDS010000059.1:0-4280 GCA_964362185.1 uncultured Saccharimonas sp. (SeqCode) | reverse complement strand
ACTGCTTTTGCTTTGACGTGGTTGGGGCAAAACTGGGTTTTCTGGGCACATTTTTGGCAAGATAAAATCAGGTCGTTACAGGATTTATCGGCGCAGTTTATGAAGTTGCTGGTGGTTGTGCCGCAATGACTACATTCGCCTATATCTTTTGACTTGTCACTAAATGCGACAGACATGCGCTTGTCAAAAACGTACAATTTGCCTTCCCAAAGTCCGTTGTCTTTGAATTTTTCGCCGTATTTGGCAATGCCACCGTCAACTTGGTAAACCTCACTAAAACCCCTGCTTTTCATTAGACTACTTAGGATTTCGCAACGGATTCCACCTGTGCAGTAGGTAACAATCGGTTTGTCCTTGAGTTTTTGCATCTCGGGCTTTTCTAGCTCCTGCAAAAAGTCGCGGGTGGTTCGGGTGTTAGGCACAACGGCGTTTTTGAACTTACCAATTTTAGCTTCGTAGGCATTGCGCCCATCCATGAAAATAACTTCGTCACCACGTTCTTCGACCAGTTTGTGTAGGGCTTCGGGTTTGATGTGCTTGCCACCACCAACCACGCCAGACTCATCTACCTTTAACTCATCAGGTGCCAGAAAACTAACAATTTCATCCCGTACTTTGACAGACAGCCTAGGAAAATCAGTGTCCGATCCCTCGCTCCACTTATACATAATTTTTTTGAATTTGTTGTGCAGGTTCATGGCTTTTTTGTACGCTTTTAGGCCCTCGACCGATCCGCCGAGTGTGCCATTGATACCGTGTTTACTAATAATTATGCGCCCTTTTAGGCCGTGCGTTTCACACAGCTGTCGTTGCCAGTGCATGACTGTTTCTGGGTCGTCAATCGGCACAAATTTGTAATAAAGGATAATCTTTTTCATTGCTACCACTGTTGCTTCTCTGTTATGATAACAAAAAGCATTAATAAAATCGACACCCAGGTAGAGGCGTACGATGAGGATCATTATGGAAACCCGTTCGCCAACATGGCAGACACTCCAAATATATTGGCAACACGCCAAGAAGTACAAGGCAAAGCTATGGATAATTTACCCTTCCATGGTCGTTGCTCAATTTGCTGAGGACTTCCTGCAAACACTGTTAATAAGTGCCATTATCACCGATATAGCTCGGGGGAATACTGACAGACTAGCAATTGGCGTGGTTTGGAAGCCATTATTGTTCATCGTTCTGCTTGAAGCATTCGGCCACCTGATGTGGAACAAAGTTGTTATACCAACTTTCTGGAAAACGCAAGACAAAATTATGCGCGATCTGAATATGACGGTATTTAAACACTTGCAACTCATGAGCCACCGGTTTTTTTCAGATAGATTTGCTGGGTCGCTGGTAAACCAAACAAACAAATTCGTTGGATCATTTGAAAGACTAACCGACCCACTAACCTGGAATGTTTTTAAACTTTTGGTTGCTGTAGTGTTCACAACCATTATCCTTGCACCCAAAGCCATGCCAGTTGTAGTTGGCATTTGGGTCATAGCGCTGATATATATACCGGTCGTTTGGCACTTCCGACAACGACAACTTCCGTATAACAGACGATGGGCGGCTTCGGAAACTAAAAGAACCGGTCAACTTGCCGACGCAATCTCTAACATTGTCGCCGTGAAATCATTTGCCAACGAGCAAGCCGAGACAGCCAGAATGCAGGAACGAGCCAACGCAGTCCACAATCGATCAATTGAAACTATGAAAATAGCAATGCGACAAGAATTGGTAAGCGGCTCGCTACAAAGGAGTATTAATGTTATCACGATAGTAGTTTCTGTAGTCCTGGCCTCAAGTGGGAATTTGGATGTTGGCATCATATACCTAGCTTTAACCTACACATTGGGAATCATGCGACGGCTTTGGGATCTAAATAACTCGTTCCGCCAGTTTACTCGTGTGTTTGGCGATGCCAGTGATATGACAGAGATACTTCAAATAAAACCAGAGGTTGCCGACCCAGACTCTGCCATAAGTTTCGAGCCAAAAGACAGTAGCATAGAGTTTGTTAATGTTGATTTTTGGTACCCCGACGATGACGAAAACTCGGCCTTGTTTAAGGATTTTCATCTGTCTATTAAGCCTGGCGAAAAGGTTGGTCTTGTCGGACCAAGCGGTGGGGGTAAAACTTCGATAACAAATCTACTCCTCAGATTTATGGACATTCAGTCAGGCAAGATACTGATTGGCAACCAAACTATTTCGTCCGTAAGGCAAAGGGATTTACGCAAAAATATTTCCTACGTTCCGCAAGAACCACTGCTTTTTCATCGCACATTGGCAGAAAATATAAGTTACGGTAAGCCCGATGCGAGCATGAATGAAGTCGTTATTGCCGCCAAAAAGGCTCATGCCCATGAATTCATCCAGAAGTTGCCAAATGGTTACGAAACGCTGGTGGGCGAACGTGGAGTTAAGCTTTCTGGCGGTCAACGTCAGCGTGTGGCAATTGCCCGCGCCATGATAAAAGACGCCCCGATTTTGGTGCTGGATGAAGCAACTAGTGCGCTGGATAGTGAAAGCGAAAAGCTTATCCAAACCGCCCTATGGAAGCTAATGGAAGGTCGTACAACCATTGTCATTGCCCACCGTTTGAGTACGATTGCTCACATGGACCGCATTGTTGTACTCGATAAGGGTAGAATAGTCGAAGAAGGCACCCACAAAGATTTGGTCAAAAAGAAAGATGGGCTGTACGCCAGGCTTTGGTCGCACCAATCGGGCGGCTTCTTGGAAGACTAAACTCTATTAATACTTTTGCTGCCAAAAGTATTACTCGATACTTTCTTGTATTGACTAAGAAAGTATCGAAAGAAACAACAGGCTCTGAAAAAACTGATTGATTTGAGGCAGGCTGGTTATTGCGGGGCGAGGACTAGTCTGGTTATTTATTCAGACCGATCCCTTTATGGGTCGTTCCGCAGCCACCAAAAACTAGACTGCTGAGAAGCAGTAATGTTTTTTTAGTGCCTGTCGGTTTTTGGGTTCCGTTTTGCCGAAACAAAATGGAACAAGAAATCTACTCTTTGTCTTTGAGTTCTTCGGTTGGCTCGCTAGATTCGCCTTCAGCTGGGGCGGTTGTTTCGGTTTCGGCCTCTTCAGATACTTCACCGTGCGCGGCGGCGTCAGCGGCCAACTCAGCGGCGGCGGCATCAGCTTCAGCCAACTGATCTTTTGGCATCTCTACTGTCGCGATAGGATGTTCCGCTTCCGTCAGTATGGTCACACCGTTGGGTACAATTAAATCCGCGACTGTAATGTGATCGCCAACTTCCATAAGTGAGCTTGGATCTACCGTAAGTTCGTCTGGCAAATCTTTTGGCAAGGCCTTTACCAGCGCGTGGTCAAGTTGCCTTAGAACCAGCAAACTAGCCTTTTCGGCTGGTATTTCCGTGTCGGCTTGAAAGACAATTGGGATCTCGGCTTCAACCGTTTCATTTTGGTTGATAGCCTGAAAAACAATATGACGCAGACGGCGTCCAACAGGTTCATAATCAACGTCTTTAATCAGAGCCAGGTGCTGGGTTTTGCCAACATGCAACTGCAGAGGATGGTGTTTCCCAGCCTCGGAGAATGCTTTTTCTAAGGTAGTATAGTCAGCCATAACGTGTGATGACTGCTTGCCATGGTCATGAATCACGGCAGGTATTTTACCCGAACCCCGTAAATGCCGTAAACCTTTACCTACAACGGTTCGTTCCTCTAACTCCACCACAATATCGCCTGAAGACATACAACTCCTAAAATTAATCGAAATAACTGTGAATATTGTACAGGTTTTTTACACTTTTGGATAGATGTAGCAATCTGGGCTGTGATGCTAGACCAAAGGTCGCAAAACAGCTACTCTAATACGAGTGTTTGACGTAAATCACATCATCGAAACTGGCGGTATATTACTAATAGCGCTGATAGTTTTCATCGAATCAGGGTTACTGGTTGGCTTCTTTTTACCTGGTGACACATTGTTGTTTGGTGCCGGACTAGCGGCTAGTCAGGGTGAACTCCCCCTGCTATGGCTAATAATTGCCATCATTGGGGCGGCTGTTATTGGTGATAACGTCGGGTACAGCATAGGTGAACGCACAGGCAAGCGGCTTTTTACAAAGAAAGACGGTATCCTTTTTCGTCACGAGTACATTGAGCGGGCAGAGAAATTTTACGCTAAACATGGTGGCAAAACCATAATCTTGGCTCGGTTCACGCCAATAGTACGTACCTTTGCGCCAGTTGTTGCTGGGGCGGGCAACATGCCGAGGAAAAGATTCTTTATG
>CAYIDS010000058.1:2764-4319 GCA_964362185.1 uncultured Saccharimonas sp. (SeqCode) | reverse complement strand
CGCGTATGTACCTTTTTATGGAGTGATTTAAACTTACCTAAGGAATTGGCAGAAATTCCTCATGAAAACGAGTGCACTCACAGGTATCTTGAAGTTAAGGTTGGCAATGAATGGAAAACTGTTGATGCTACATGGGACAAAGGTTTAAAAGAACTGTTTGTTGTGAATGATTGGAATGAGGTGTCAGACACAGCAATCGCAGTTCCTGTGAGAGATGTATTCCAACCGGAAGAAAGCCAAGAAGAAGATGCACCAGATCAAGTAATTATGAATGATTTAAGTAAGAATGGCGAGTTCTATAAAGGATTCAATGATTGGCTCGAAGAGAATAGAAAGAAATGTTGCGGTAAGTGATGGGTTCTAAAGAAACAGTTAGCGCCGGGGGAATAGTAATTAATCCTCAAGGGCAGGTTTTGTTGATCAGCCAACACGGGATTGACTGGACTTTGCCGAAAGGCCATGTGGATAAGGGCGAAAGTTTACTGGAAGCGGCGGAAAGAGAAATTTACGAAGAATCGGGCGTAGCTGGCCTGGAGTTGGTCAAAGAATTAGGCAGTTATCAGCGATACAAAATTGGTAAACACGGCGAAGACGATAAATCAGAGTTCAAGACCATTCATATGTTTCTATTTAAAACGGATAATTGTGATGGCCAACTTTGTCCCATCGATCCAGACAATCCGGCAGCCAAGTGGGTGAATTTGGATGAAGTGGGAGACAAAATCACCATCCTCCAAGATAAGGAGTTCTTTTTGAGTGCGTTAGATACAATCAGGGGATATTTGTTGGGCAAATGATTTTATCAGCTCTGGGAGAGGAAATAGTTGACATTTTCTGGGTTTTGTTATACCATGTAATCACTAATTGTTGCACCTTGAGCGCCCTAGGCCACATGACTTTATGAGGCCTGGACCGCGAGGGAAAATACAAAAACAAATCCAATTAGGAGGGGAAAAACAGATCATATCTGTTTTATTGGTGTCATCCAACCGTTCTTACCCGTCATTCTGGGGAGACCATGCGACGACTCCAGAATCGTATAATAATTCTATACGATCCTGGACCCATCCTCCACCAACGCTACGGAGGGCTGGCGCAAGCCAGGATGACGAAAAAGACGCTTTAGGGCTGGCATTAAGTATTGGGTTGTTTTTATATGTTTTTGCAGACAGAATTCTGGTGGAGTAGAGGATGTCTATTGGTTGGATACTACAAAACCGCTTTTTGACCATCAAAAGTTAAGGAGCGCATTTGGCCAATAACCCACTCTTCACTGGAATTCTGCTTGCAAAATCTCAATCTTGCGGGCAAATTTGAAAATTCAGCCAGGCGAACCCTGGCGGAGGTCTCATTATGAGACAAAAAAATATTCTTATGTTCGCCGGGATCATCCTGGCGATCGTAATGATGACATCCGTCTCCTGCGGAGGCGGCGGATCTACTGTCGTATCTCCACAAACTGTTCCACCAGTCGATCTGGTAACAGCTTGGAGAATGGAGTTAGTTGATACTAACTTCCAACCGGGCGGAAAGTCGATATATGAGTCGATGACTT
>CAYIDS010000058.1:0-2754 GCA_964362185.1 uncultured Saccharimonas sp. (SeqCode) | reverse complement strand
GCGAAGTCAAAGCTTCTGAGCTGATGACCACAAAAATCATCGACATCTATCCTGGAGAAATCCGGAACTTAAGGTTCCAAATCCAGGGACTGGTTGATGGAAGCTGGTTCTTGTATTCCGGGCTGGACACAGCCCGATTGGATGTTAGGCAAGTCGGTATCGAGTCCGGAGGGGGACAACCCCCGATGTTGGCGTCATCTCCACCGCAAAATGTGGCATTTCTGACCAGCCTTGTCTGGCCAGTAACCATTTATAGCGGTACGGGGAAAATCTCGTTTGTAGCAGAGGCCTACGACGAGGACCCAACCAATTCGGATACGGGGGTGTTATGTTATTTACACTTCCGGCTCCAGTTGAGGGCCGGCGGCGGCAATAATCCTCCTGTTGTTCAAAACTGTGTGGACGAGCATCCCATCCACCCATTAGTTGTTGGCGACAGAATCTTTGACTGTGTGGGCAACGTGTGGACCGATATCGGTCCGTATGTTCCACCGGTGGACGAGGACCCTGACTTATCTGCCCAGTGGGGCAATAACGATGATGGTATCTATACATTGGATGCCATCCATCCGAATATATGGGTGCTTGAAAACACCTGTAGGACGCTCTATTGGTACTGGCAGCTTGCCAGCGGCGGAAAGACGGATATCCCGTCCTCCTCCGTTCAATTCAGTTCTACCGATCTGCCCGTGTGGGTTTGGACCGGGAACGGAGAGTTATCCTCATTTACCATTAACGAAGGCGGCACAAGTTGTACGTACGTCGAGATAGGTTACTATCAAGCAAACTTCTCCTCGGCGTATGTATATAGCGAATCGTTTCCATCCTCAATCGAGGTTCGGGATAATCCTCATTTCCCGCAGTCGGTAGTTCGGAAAAGCCAAACGTTGGGCAACCTGACTACAGTCACACTTCTGCCGGGGTTCTATTTCTCGACAGAAGAAATCTCGCCAGGTGTCAAACACCTGATTGTTGTCGCTGATACGGATTAGTTCTTAAATGGGGGCCTGGCGCGTCGGTGGGTTATAAAAGTGCCGTTGGGTTCTTTTGTGCCGGCCTCCCTTAGTTTGTCTCCTCCTACACTTAATTTGTACGTTTTAAATCAATTCATCGCCATCTGGTGATGGAACAGTGTACCCGGCCCGGGAACGATTAAAAATCGTTCCCGGCTCCATTCCTGGCCGTTTCTCGGTTCTATCATGGACAAGGTTTCCCCCAAGCCTGTCCATGATAGAGTTAAGAAGTGGCTAGAAATGGGGTGGTAATTAAAATAATTTCACTTAGGAGGTGAAAATGTTCTATATCAAAGGTCTCGGTTTGGGTATTTATTATCGGTTACGCAGAATGAACAAAGCGCTGAAAAATTGGCGCAGATTTGGCGTCATTATTTTCGGTAGTTTGTTTTTATTAACCAGTTTAGGGTCACCCATGTATGCAGTAGATCAGGCCTTAGCCCAGGGAAGCCAATTGACCTACCTCTCCATCGATCCTTCCTCTCTCTCTATCCCGCAAGGCAATACCTAC
This sequence comes from uncultured Saccharimonas sp. (SeqCode), assembly GCA_964362185.1. Lineage (GTDB taxonomy): Bacteria > Patescibacteriota > Saccharimonadia > Saccharimonadales > OMJO01 > CAYIDS01. The sequence continues at coordinate 1,230 of CAYIDS010000058.1, read as the reverse complement.
ACTTTTAAGTATTTAGCCCAAGACCAGAATCATGTGTCTATGACCATTACTCCCTCTTGGAGTATGGCCAATGCCACTGCTGGTAACATTACCAACACTGGTGTCTTCACCGCTGGCCAAACTCTCGGTACTTACAACAACGCCATTAAGCTCTCTAGTGGAGTCCTAGCTACCTATGCCAGAGTGATTGTGACTAAAGCAGGCACGATTACTCCTCCTCCGCCAACTGTCTCAAAACTTAGTTATCTATATATTTATCCTTTAAATCTCTCGATTGAACAGGGTAAATCCTACCAATATACTTATCGGGCGGAAGATCAAAATCATCAGCCCATGGTAATTACTCCAAATTGGAGTGTAACCAATACAGCTGTCGGTAATATTAATACTGCTACCGGACTGTTTACAGCTGGCAATACGGCAGGGACCTATGGCAATACCATCAAGCTTTCCAGCGGAGTATTAGCAACTTACGCTTCGGTAATTGTTTTGCCTAAAACTGTTCCACAGGCGCAACTTCATTCAGTAGTAATTAATCCAACTACTGCTACTTTGGAAGTTGGTCATCAAAGACAATTCACTGCCACAGCTTACGACCAAAATGGCGCTGTTATCAGTAGTGGTGTCGCTTTCCAGTGGAATGTAATCAACAGCCAAGCGGGTGGAATTACCCAAACTGGCTTATTTACCGCAGATAATCATCTTGGTGCTTTCAATAATGTGGTGAAAGTTACTGCAATTAAGAGTGGTGTGAGCAAATCTGCTTACGCCAGTGTGACAGTAACTCAATCAAGTATCAATCAAAACCCTGTCTTAAATTCAGTCATCATCAATCCTACTTATACAACTTTACAAACTGGCCATTCCCAACAATTTACCGCGACAGCTTATGATCAATTTGGCCAAGTATTTAGCGCCAATTTCAGTTGGGTGGTAGTTAATGGCGGTGGCAGTATCAATCAAACTGGTTGGTTTGCGGCCGGTTCTCAAACTGGAACTTACCAGAATACTGTCCGGGTTACGGCGAGACCAAGTGGCGCCAGCTCGTCTTCTGTCAGCAAATCCGCTTACGCTACAGTAGTGGTTACGGGAGTAATTAATCAATCAGTTCTGGACAGGGTGGAAATTACACCTAATTCCGCCACGATTCAGATTAACCAGAGTTACGATTTTAACGCCCAAGCTTACGATAACAACAATCAAGCTTTATATAGCGGAGTTGTTTATACT
>CAYIDS010000057.1:0-4377 GCA_964362185.1 uncultured Saccharimonas sp. (SeqCode) | reverse complement strand
CGTAGGTTTTGCCGCTCCCGTTTCGGATCCAGAGCGGTACGGCGTCTACGAATTTGATAAAGACATGAATGTACTGTCTATAGAAGAAAAACCAGCCCAGCCAAAATCAAACTATGCCAATGCCGGTCTCTATTTTTTTGATAATGACGTTGTTGGGATTGCTAAAAACGTCAAGCCGAGCGAGCGAGGCGAAATAGAAATTACTTCTGTGCTTGATGCCTACCTTCAAAAAGGCAAACTCAAAGTTTGTCTACTTGACCGCGGAACGGCTTGGCTGGATACGGGCACTTTCGCCAGCATGAATCAAGCCGCCCAATTTGTGCAAGTCATCGAGCAGCGCCAAGGAATAAAAATTGGCTGCATTGAAGAAGCGGCGTGGCGTCAAGGCTTTATAAATAAAGTTCAGTTAGCAAAACTAGCTGAGCCACTCAAAAAAAGCGGCTACGGCCAATATTTAGAGAAAATCCTAACATAATAAACCGGAGACTCTAGGCCAGAAAAAAATCTAAGTCACATTAATAAACTGACCGATCGGTCAGTTTATTAATGTGAAGCCATTATAGTAGTGAGAGAAAGCGCTTACGCAATAGTTTTTGGTTATCAATATAGCTCGTTTCTATATATGTTAAGTACTTACTAACGTCAAAAGCACGTGCTACAACTTCTATTTCAGGACGGCACGGGAAAGGATGGATCCAGGCGCTACGTTGTAACTGCTGGAACCCTAACAAGCGAAGCTTAGACGTAAGGGCACGACGGGCGTGTCGTTTGGATTCTGGAATGTCAAAGAAGACTAATCGCCACTGTTTGTCCCATTTCTTTGGCTGAGTGATAAGCAAGTTGTCAAACTTTGCTTTTTGCAACCTTTTTTTACCGGTTTTTGTAAGTGTTATGCCGTGCTCATAGTCTTCACTGGTGAAGGCAATTAATCCCTTTTGCTTCATGTAGATTCTTAATCGTCTGAATTCACGTTCACGAGCCCGCTTGTCTAGACGATTAAAGTAAGTCTGAAGCGGTTTATCGAGAGCCTGTAAAGCGTTTGGAGTCATTAACCCAATACTCAACACTCCTCCAAAGGCCACGAAACGCAGTAACCCATCTATAATAGCCGAGGTGGTTTCGTTCTTTGCCATACTAATATATTAACCGATCGGTCAGTTTATTAGTAGGGTTAGTTGAGGATCTTCTGCTAGGATATCCTGTATGGAAAACTATCTAGTTATCAAAATAACAAACTGGAGTTTGATTGTTTTATGGTTAAAAGGGTTATTGGCCAGGGTTTGGAACGGGTAGTTGCATGCCTTTTAATTTCCACTGGCCATCTAACTTAATGAAGTACAGCGCGCCCGATGCGGGCTTGAAGTCTTTGTTAAGTGGTCCAAAATTAATTACCGCCCCAAATTCGTTACCGTTAACAGTACCCCCATTAATGACAATTGCACCTTGGCTATAAATTTCTTCTAAGGCCAATAGTTTACTTATTTGGTCTTCGGTATTTATTGTTCTGAATTCCGGTGCGGCTTGCTCGTAGAGCTCTTTGCTGTTTTTGTCTTTTATTTGCTGAGCCGTTTTTTGGATTAGCTCTTTTAGGGGAGCCACATCCGCCTTGAGGTCCGTTTTTTCAACATCCCTGATTGATTGCTCAATTTTTTTGAAGTCTTCGGTTTCTTCTTTGCTTATGACGGCTACGGGATGTTGGCCGTTTTTAAGGTAAATAAAGCGCAGTGGCTTGCCGTCTTTTTTAACCGTCACTCTAGCCACATCCCAGCCGTCAACTTTGGTAAAAGTTGTACTAACATCTGAAGATAGAACTTTTTTGGCGCCCGGCACAAAAGTGTCGTTGATGTAGTTTTTGAAGTTAGCTGGCTTGTTATCTTTCAACAATGTTATTGGCTGCAAGCTAATATTATTAATTTCATATATTTGCTCCAGAGTTTTACCAGTTACTACACCTCTGTAAACCAGCTGCATGCCAGGTACGGACTGCTCGTCTACAGCCATATCTTTGGGAACTGAAAAAACGTAATTGCCAGGGAAACTTAAATACGCTGGCTGGGCAAGTTTGGGGATCGGAGCGGAACGCTTCATGAATAACCAACCACCGCCAATTAAAACTAACAGTAGAATAATAGGTAGACTAGTTAGAAGTAAACGCTTAAAAGAAGCTACCATTCTTACTGATTATTACTCGGCGAAGGCAATGACAAGAGCGTTAGTTTCCACTGCCCATCAATCTTCTTTAAAACTAGTGAGCCAACTGCTGGTTGCTGATCTTTTTTATCTAGTTTTACAAAACGTATCACGGAGGCAAACTCATCTGAAGCAGCAGAGCTACCACCACTAATTGTAATACTGCCACTTCTGTATGGCGTTGCCGTATCAAGAGCTTGACTTAATTCCTCCTGGGTACTCTTTTCCCTTAGTTCAGGTGCCGCGGAGCTATATAGCTCCTGAGTTTTTTTGTCTTTAACTTGGTAAGCAATCTTTTCAACTGTCTGTTTAAGAGATGTTACTTCATTCTTAAAGATGCTTGATTCTACGTCCACGATGGTTTGTATGATTTCTTTAACGGCATCAGTCTCGGCATTTGCTACAACCTGTGCGGGGTGCTGACCACCTTTTATGTAGACATAGCGAATGATTTTACCGTCTTTTTTGGCAATGACCTTAGCATTGTCAGCGCCATTGGCTTTGCCAAAGTTTGTCTGCACATCACTGGGCGAAAGATTCTTCTTAAGATCCGGGACATACGTTTCGTTGACATACTTTTTAAAAGCGTTGCTGGTATGATCTGTTAGGGTACTGATTTCTTGCACTGCGATACCATTGTTGCGGTATACGTCTTCTAAAGTTTTAGCCTCGATATTACCAGTATAAACTAGCTGGGCATTTGGAACAGACTGTTCGTCAACAACATGGTCTTTTGGCACTTTGAAAACATAGTTGCCACCAAAGTTAATATAATTTGCCGACACAGCCTGGGATCCACCAGTCTTATTGCTGGCGGATTTGCTATTTCTACCACGCATATAAACTATACCGCCAAGAACAATAACCACGACAAGCAGGATTAATATTATTTTGGGTGAGATAGGAAGTCTTTTAGTCATATTATGCTAGCTTAGCATACCCCCGAGTAAACTTTCAAGTTAAAAGACTTGGGTTTATTACTGTCTAATTTTTCCTTTCCTGCGTAGTCCCTGTGACAGAGCCATTTGGAAGATTGAGACTGAATAGCTTCCATTTTCCTTCCGATAATCGGAAGAACATGTTGACGGCTTTATTTTTTGAAGGGTTGGCTGTATCAGTAAAAAGTACTCCCGCGGACATTTCATCTTTGCTCAACTTGAAGCCAGACACTTTAGTTTCTAGCTTAAACATATCTTTAGATCGATCAGCAATTTTAGTAACCTCTTCAGCACTTGTCGCGTTGCGCAGATCAGGGTGAGCAAGGTTATAGATATCTGTAAACATATAATTCTTGAGCATTTGGCTTTCGGCCAAAATTAGTAATTTGATATCTTGGTAGTCAGAGAATTTAACGGACGCTTGGGCAATTGTACGACCTATGGAAAGGAAAGTTTCACTATCATCTTTACTCACAATAGCTATGGATTGTGGTAAATTAACGATATGCTGGCGACGTATTACTTTATTACCTTTCTTAGATAAAAGATCCCCTGTTCTTACCCCATCCGATTTGCGCGTACCTAGAGAAAGTTCGGCTGTGCTCCCCGAGAAAGCACTTTCGGCTGCTGGTTTCACAACAGTGTTTAAATAACTTTCGAAAGGTTGATTTTCACCATTTAAAGCAATTAATGCCTGGACTCCAATCGCGCCACTATCAAACAAATCATCAAGAGTATTGGTCTTGATGGATGTATTGAGGCTATAGACAAACTGGGCACCAACCACTACCTTGTCGTCAGCGGCTTTTTGTTTTGGTATCTCATAATAATAATCATCAAAACTAACATAATAGTCTTTGTTTTGCCTGCTAGCCTGCTCGGTTGATATCGCGGAGTTCTTGGGACCACCCGTGTTAAAATTACGACTAACAAAGAATACCCCACTGGCGAGCAATAAAATTACAACTATTAAGTAAATATACTTATTTTTCATCTGCTTTAAGGCCTCTACATGAAAGTTTATCAAACCAATAATAGCAGTAGGTTATTGGTTTGAGCAATAGTCTTACCCAAACCAAAAAAGGGCCGAAGCCCTTTTTTGGTTCTTTCGAATCTCTTCGTCAGACTAGTTGACGATTGGGTTCAACAATTGGAAGTTAGTTCCATCGTAAACCACGTGTGCAACCATGCTAGCAGCGATGTCGCCATCAGCTAGCGTAGTAGCAGCTCGCTTTTCAATCGTTTGAGC